>DMPG01000262.1 GCA_003456055.1 Bacteroidota bacterium
CGTTCGTTCGGGAAACCGCGTCCCAAATTGACTACACAATGGCCTTCAGGTTTTGTGTATGACACTCCGGATGCATATCAATTTTTATTGAGAGCCGGATCGATCGCATCATTGAAGAAAAAATATTATGGTGATACGATTAAGTTCTGGAACGATGTGTTCAATCATCCCAATTACGATGAGTTCTGGCGTGCGCGCAATCTTCCGCAGCATCTGAAAAATATTCGTCCGGCAGTATTAACGATCGGCGGCTGGTTTGATGCTGAAGATCTGTATGGTACGCTTCACACGTATGATGCAATTGAAAAAAATAATCCCTCTGCAAAAAATTCGATGATGATCGGTCCCTGGTTCCATGGCGGATGGGTGAGATCGAATGGAAGCAGACTCGGGAATGTTTCCTTTGGTATCAAGAGTTCCGAGTATTATGATTCTTTGATCCGGAAATTTTTCAATTATTATCTTAAAGGAATTGGTGACGTATCATTGCCTGAAGTATCAGCATTTGAAACCGGAAGCAATGTGTGGAAGACGTATGAGTCATGGCCGCCAAAAAATACTGAAAAAAGAAAACTCTATTTGCAGAAAAACGAACAATTATCTTTTGACCAACCAAAAGATTCAATCGGCTTCGACGAATATATCAGTGATCCGAACAGACCGGTTCCGTATACGAATGAAATTACCAATGAACGCGGCAAAGAATATATGACGGAGGATCAGCGATTTGTATGGCAGCGCCCCGATATTCTTTCGTATGAAATGGAAATTACCGAAGACATCACAATTTCCGGACCGATTACTGCAAATCTTTTTATTTCTACAACAGGAACTGATGCTGATTTTGTTGTAAAGATCATCGATGTGTTTCCTCAATCAACAAAAGACGATCAATCAAATCCACCAACTATTAAAATGGGTGGATATCAGATGTTGGTTCGGGGTGAAGTAATGAGAGCGCGATACAGGAATAGTTTTGAAAATCCGGAGGCATTGCAACCTGGAACCGTTGAAAAAGTGAGCTTTACGTTACCGGATGTCAATCATACCTTCAAAAAAGGACATTCATTGATGGTACAAATTCAAAGCAGTTGGTTTCCATTGGTCGATAGGAATCCGCAGAAATTTATCAATATTTATAAGGCAAACGATGAGGATTTTGTGAAAGCAACACATACGGTCTATCGTTCAAGCAATCACAGTTCAAATGTGGAAGTACGGATTCTTAGGAAATAAGGGGCGATTGAATTATTTAAATTTTTTCGTTCGCTTTTTGGATGGAATTGTGTATATTTGTAATTCCAAAAGTCAATAAGTAATCAGCAAGGAGAGATTTCAATGGCCAAACAGCAGTCGTTTGAGGAAAAAGCCAAAAAAGCCGCAAAAGCGGGTGCTTTGGAGAAAACAATTAAATTTGTTGCAGCGGTAAAAACAGATAAGGGTTCATATCGTTTCAACCAAAAATTAGTCAAGATCAAAGATGAAAAATCTGAAGAAGCAGTGTTAGAAGCTGAATTCAAAAAAATGCAATCAACAGCGCACTAATTCAGATAAAACGTACACAAAAGTATACAAGGAACCAGAACAATGTCAAAACGATGTGAAGTCTCAGAAGTCGGTCCGATGACCGGACACAATGTATCGCACGCGAACAATAGAACACCACGCCGCTTTCTTCCTAATCTCCAAGATAAACGCATTTGGGTTCAAGAATTGAAACGCTACGTAAATGTGAAATTGACTAGCAAAGCATTGAAGACGGTGACCAAAAACGGCACCGCCGAAATTGCAAAGTTAGTTCGCGCAGGTAAAATTTAATCTCATATAAATGAAGAACAGAATACATAAATTTGTTTCTGTTACACTATTGATCGTTTACGGTGCGCTCACGCTCGTGATCGCACCGGCGCATCATCATGAAATCGTCAGCGGTTCGGCATCGGAGCAAACGATCTCGCAGCATGACGATGCTCAGGACTGCAGTCATCATCCAATTGGAGTAACCTCTGGCTGTGCAATTTGTTCGGTTGTCACAAATACTGTGACAATGACAGTTAATACGGTTGGTTATAAGATTCACCCACAATTGTTACAGCACTACACCTCAGTTTACTCTGTCGTAGCTCTTGATATCTTCTCAACAAACACACGTCGCGGTCCACCTCAGTTGTTAGCATAAACTAACAATCCATATTTCTATCTTTTCAGAAGTACATCCATTCTAATTTATTGAATCATGAGATCAGGAAAATTTCTGTGTCATCTTTTGACGTACTGTTTTTGTATTGTTATCGGACAATTCAGTCTTAATGCGCAAACGTATCATTTGTCCGGCGCGGTTGTTGATAGCACAACTAATACGATTCTTGAAAATGCAACGATCTATATTGTTGACCTTCATAAAGGTGAGTCTACAGATTCGCAAGGGAAATTTTCACTTGAACTTCCAGCAGGAACGTATTCTGTCATTTGCAGAATGTTGGGGTATACTGATCAAAAGACAACGATTATTCTTGCAAAAAATGTTCACAAGGTTTTCAGAATTGTTCCGACCGATATTGAATTATCGGAAGTGAAAATAATTGGTCAGATGGATCGATCAGGATTAACGGCGTCATCGCAGTCTGTAATAGTGATGACACCACAGGATGTTGATCGTCATCGCGGGCAAACGCTTGGGAAGGCATTGGAAAGTATTACGGGTGTGACCGTTCTTTCTACGGGACCATCAATTTCTAAGCCGGTGATTCGCGGATTACATAGTCAACGAGTCCGCGTTCTGAATGCAGGAGTTCCACAAGAAGGGCAGCAATGGGGCGGAGAGCATGCTCCGGAGATCGATCCGTTTGCAGCTGCAAGAATTGAAGTTCTGAAAGGAGTTGCAGGAGTTGAATTTGGTGCGGGAGCAATCGGCGGAGTAATTAAATTACAGCCCCGCGATCTTCGCACAACACCGGGGATAGGCGGAGAACTTTCGTTGAATGGATTTTCGAACAACCGGCAGGG
This sequence comes from Bacteroidota bacterium, assembly GCA_003456055.1. Classification (GTDB taxonomy): domain Bacteria; phylum Bacteroidota; class Ignavibacteria; order UBA10030; family UBA8401; genus UBA8401. The sequence goes on from DMPG01000262.1 coordinate 3,007, forward strand.
GGCTGGTTCACTGCTTATTGAAGGAGGTCCTGATTTTCTGGATGATTTTTCATGGCGTATACAAGCGAGCGCACGAAAAGCAGGTAGTTCATCGACCCCGGAGTATGTGATTGGGAATTCAGGATTCAATGAAACAGATGCATCTGCAGCATTTGGCTATAAAATATCCGATGTAAAAATTAATGGGTATTTCAGCCATTTTGAAACTAAGCTTGGTATCTATAAAGGATCGCATCTTGGAAATTTGGATGATCTTTACCGTGCCATTAATGCAGGAAAACCGCTACAGGAATATTCTTTCTCGTATGATATTGTTCCGCCGAAACAAGAGATCACTCATGATCTTTGGTCGATCAATGCGCAATATCCAATTCGTTCTGTTGGAACACTTGAAGCACAGTACGGATGGCAAAGCAATGCGCGGAAAGAATATGACGGGCATTTACGTTCCCGCGGACTTCCAAATTTTAACCTCACNNTTGTTTGGAACAATCGGTCTGAGCGGAATGAGGCAGGGAAATGTTGGTCAAGGATTGAGTTTTCTCATCCCCAATTTTCGATTATACTCCGGTGGGATTTATCTGCTTGAAACATATTCTGATAATTTACTGACGTTGAGTTTTGGCGGCAGAATTGATTACCAGTCGCTGGAAGTTTTTCCGTATGCATTAAGGAATATTGTCCAGAGAACGCATGAATACACCAATACAACCGGTGCGCTCGGAATCATCTATCAGTTCCAGCCGGAATGGTCGATTAATGTAAATGGAGGAACCGGTTGGCGTCCGCCTTCGGTTAATGAATTATATAGCTACGGTGTTCATCATGGAACCGCTCAATTTGAGATCGGCGACAGAAATTTAGTTCCTGAACGGAGTTACAGTATTGATGCAACGCTGAAGAATCGAAGCGAAGCAAGTACTGCGGAAATAAGTCTGTTTGTGAATCGAATGAATGATTTTATTTTTGCATTTCCAAGTCTTCAGCCGACACTAACGTTGCGGGGAATATTCCCAACCATGATCTATAAGCAAGCTAATGTTCTCTTGCGTGGGATCGATGCATCGTATGACCGTCAGGTGATAGAAGATGTCAGAATCGGCTCCTCGCTCTCCATAGTGTATGGCGATGATGTACAATCTAATGAGCCGCTGTACCAAATGCCGGCGGATCGGATGCGATTATGGATCCATTATCATTTGCCGTTACACTTTGGGCTGCAAGAAGCATATTTGGAATTAACGGGGACAGGAGTTGCAAAGCAAACGAGGATTCCCTCGAATGCAGATTATGCACCGCCTCCTTTCGGATATTCCTTAATTGATCTCGATTATGGCGGAGAGTTTATTATGGGTCCACATTTGGTCAGATTCAATATCAGTGTTCAAAATATTTTTAATTCAACGTACCGGGATTATCTCAGCCGATTCAGATATTTCATTGATAATCCGGGAAGAGATATTGTCTTTAGAGTTCATATTCCATTTGGTAAAAGTTCCATTCTTAATTAGCATTCACACCATTCATTACTATACAGGAGGTTACACTATGACTCTATCAGCTTTCTTCCGCTCAATGTTCGTAATTGGAGCGTTTGCTTTGATCCTTACTGGATGTAAAAAAGAGGAAGATCCAACTGCACCGCCGGTCGAAGATGAACATGCGCCGCCGACAACACTGGTTGTTGTATTAAAGGAAGTTGGTAAAACAGATTCGACCAAATCACTTGTCCGCGATACCACAGTAGTGAAAGGAAAAGTACGGATTGAAGATACATTAAAAGTGGTCTCAGGAAAATCATACACCGGATATATCATATTATATGATGAATCACAGACAACGGTTTTCAATGCAACACAGGAAATTATTGATGATCAGGATAATCATTTGTTTGTCTTTACTGCACTTGGCGGGGCAAGCGGTCGGTTGACGGTTTCGAATCTGAACAAAGATACGAAAGGATTCGATTTTGGTTTGACATTCAATGTCGTCGTGACCGGAGCCGGCGCGGCAACGGGAGATCTTCAAATCAAGCTTCGGCATTACGGGGGAAATCCTAAGTCAGGCAATGTGTATGATACGGATATTGATCAGACATTTCCGGTAAAAATTCAATAACTCTTCTGCACTACTCCTGACGATCAGGAGTAGTGCATTGCTTTTTACTATCCATTATTCATATAGATCGTTTATATCTGCTTTTGATAATTCAACTAAAAACTCTGCAATCTTTTTTGATGTTGCGATACTGAATTGTTTCCCTTTCTCACCAGTAGCTGTTTTAGGATTTCCAACTCCTGTATCGTTGGAGATCTTCGTCCATTGACGAGGAGCCCATGCTAATCCATTGCGCAGTCCCTCAATGCGGAATCGTTTTTCTTTACCTGAACCTGCTTGATCAAGCGAAAGAACGAGATCCGGAGCAATATGCAGGATCATACTTGTTTCGAGTTCACCGGCGTGGTCGCCCGGTTCATCAAAGAATTGTTTTGGCGGAGCGGCAACATACCAATTCAATGCACAAAGGAAAATCTTCAATTTCGGTTGTAATTCACGTATGATCGTTTTGAAATCATTCCCTCCATGTCCGTTAAGAATGACAAGTTTTTTAATATTGTGTAACTGTAATGTCTGTGCAATATCAAAAAGGATAGCTGCTTGCGTTGAAGGATTGATATGAAGACAGAGCGGAATATCCAACTGTCCTGATTGTACTCCGAACGGAACCGTTGGCAAGACGATCACTTTTGATCCTGCATCCCACGCTAAACGTGCTGACTCTGCTGCGATATGATCACACTCCAGCGTATCTGTGGAATACGGTAGATGATAATTGTGTGCTTCAGTTGCTGACCACGGTAAAATGGCTACATCGAATTTCGTTTCTTTTACATTTTTCCAGTTTGTTTCAGCTAAGATGTAGGGACGGATTGACATTGTTCTATCCTATAGAAATGAGAAATCATTTCGCAAAGTGTACAGATTAGAATGAGAAAAAACAAGAGGGGATTTTGATACACTTCAAAGGGCGTAAATCAAAAATATTTACGCCCTTTGTGTTCCAGAATGTTTTTACGGAATTGTAGGAGTCGTTAATTTTGCCAGCGATGCCTGAATGTCTGCATCGCTGAGGTTGTGTCGAACTAATTTTCCTGCAAAATAATCATCATACGCCTGCATGTCAAAATGGCCGTGACCGCAAAGATTGAATAAAATTGTTTTAGAAATTCCTTCTTCTTTGCATCGTTGAGCTTCTTGAATAACGGTTGCAATACCATGACCGGCTTCAGGTGCGGGAATGATTCCTTCAGTTTTTGCAAAAAGAACTGCTGCTTCGAACGTTTCCAATTGATGATGTGCACGGGCTTCGACCAATTTATCTTTCAATAATTGACTGACAATTACCCCTGCGCCATGGTATCGCAAGCCGCCGGCGTGAATCGCTTGCGGCACGAAATTATGTCCAAGAGTAAACATGGGGAGGAGCGGTGTCATTCCAACAGTATCGCCAAAGTCATAACGGAAAACTCCGCGGGTCAATTTTGGACAAGAAGCCGGTTCACTTGCAATACAGCGAACCTTCTTACCGTTTTCAAAATTGAAACGAAGGAATGGAAATGTCAATCCCGCAAAATTCGATCCGCCGCCGAATGGTGCAATAATGATATCCGGAAAATCACCGGCTTTTTCCATTTGTAAAACAGCTTCTTGTCCGACAATTGTTTGATGCAACAGCACATGATTAAGAACGCTTCCGAGAGCGTATTTAGTATTCTCATCTTGACCTGCAACTTCCATTGCTTCAGAAATTGCAATGCCGAGAGAGCCGGGAGAATTCGGATCTTCAGCAAGAATTTTTCTTCCGGCTTCAGTTTGTGTTGTGGGGGACGAATAGACCTTAGCACCCCAGGTATTCATCATCATTTTTCGATATGGTTTACCATCGTAACTCACTTTTACCATGAATACTTCACATTCCATTCCAAAAAGATTGCACGCAAAACTCAATGCACTTCCCCATTGTCCGGCTCCGGTTTCGGTAACAATCCGTTTAACTCCCTGCATCTTGTTGTAATATGCCTGAGGAACAGCAGTGTTCGGTTTGTGTGAACCGGCAGGACTTACTCCTTCGTATTTATAATAAATTTTTGCAGGCGTATCCAATGCTCTTTCCAAATTAAATGCACGATAAAGCGGAGTCGGTCTCCAGATCTTATAAATCTCGCGAACCTCTTCCGGAATTGCGATCCATTTTTCTGTTGAGACTTCTTGTTTGATCAATTCCATCGGAAACAATGGAGCGAGTGCCTCCGGACCGATCGGTTCTTTTGTGCCGGGATGCAATGGCGGAAGAGGTTTGTTCGGCATATCAGCCAAAATGTTGTACCAGTGTGTTGGTATCTCGTTTTCCTGTAATGTAATTTTTTTATCTGCCATATGAGTATGAATTGAAATTAATGGAATACATTGTTTTACATTGTTATAAAAAATTCAATTGAAAGTGAAACACGATAGAGATCGGCAATGCTTTGACAATCAGCGAAGATTTACTTATTTATTGCGCAGGTAGAAGTACTTCTACTATAGTTGAATGGTGATTTGTCCGTCAGTTATACAAATGCAAGATAAGAAAATTGTCTGTTCAGTCAAACAGGAAAGAACTAAATATTTCCAATTTTTATGGACAAATATTATTGAAGCTTTATCAAAAACAACAAAGGGTGCAAAGATATGGATTCGCACCCCCAATTTACAATTATGAAAAAGTTTATTTAAAACGCTCCGATAAAACCAACGGTAAGTTTGTTTCCCTTTTTCTCAATATCATATGTATATTCACCTATCAATCGCATATTGCGTGCAAGAAGGTAACTGTAGTGACCAGTAACACTGGTATAGGTGTATGCTTGTGAAGGTATCTCAGCCCAATTATACAACAGAGCGCCGTACCAAACACTCTTGTCTCCATTTGGCGAGTATATCAATTCCGCCATCGATCCTCGTGTCTCAACGGTCTTATTTGTTGCCAGAAAATTTGGATTATCATCTCTGCGTTCAACATATTGAACATTCAATTCAATTGGTTCTATTGATAGCGAAATGTCAGGTCCCGCTATCCATAAGGAATTGACCTTTGCAAGATTTTCCTCTTTTCCGTAGTAGGCAAAACCACCTATTCGGATTCCATCGGAAATGTCCTGCGATGCTCGTGCGAAGACATTCTTATACTTATCCGAATCGAAATTTCGTTGACCATCAGCGGGTCCGATTCCGCTTCCGTTCAATATTTCAACAACAAGATCTGTCTTTGTTGGCAATGAATACGAGAACATCATTCCTCGATCGTATGTTAAATTGATATTCGAAATACCAGGAGCGATGCGATACACTTGATAATCTTCTAAGGTAAGACGCAGCTCTCGTTTGAAAAGAGGATCACTCACCTGGAATTGTCCAACAAAAACATCGAGTTCACTTTCGAACACATTATTGAACATGATGAATGCATCTTCTAGACCAGCAACGCTGCCCCGTTCACCAAAGAAGAAATAGAAATAGTATGAAATATTCCGCGCAATCTGACCACCGGATAATAGTTTAACAAGATAGGGTGTTTGAAAATCCGATCGTTTATTTGTTTCAGGCTGCCAGCGTCCATATCCTTCAACACGAATCGCCAATGGCATCTCTCGCATTAACAGCAATTGATCGTCTCCAGTCTCACGATAATAACGCGGTGGTTCTTTGTCGGGAAATTGAAATCCATTTCCCGCAAATTCTTCACCGTACGGTTTTAGCTTTGGAGCGGGGGAGTGACATGTTTGACACGACATATCATATTTTCGTGCAAATGCAGGAATTGCGTTTGACTGACTAATAAAAATGGTCAATAGGATGGAAATTGATACTATTAATTTCTTCATGATAACACCTCGTTATGGAAGTATAGTGATGCTTGTTTCGTGAAAATTCACCTGAATGATCTCTGCTTCCTCCATTGGAACTTCGAGAAATTCTGCTACCGGAGTCGGTAGTTTTTGGTAATTCAATACTGCTTTGACCTTCATTGTTCCTGGTGGAAGATTTGATGGAAGGGTCCACGTGAACGTTTCCATTTTTGTTTCTCGCGGACCAATCCGGTAATCTGTGGATTGTGATGCAGTATTCCATTGTTGAATAGTCATTCTTCCTTGAGGATCAAGATAGGGAAGCCTGTAAATTCTGTCTCCCAACGGAATACCGTCACGTTGAATTCCGGGAAAGTCTGGTTTATTCAATGCAATTCCCATATCTTGATATGCCAACGTATTTGCAGCGATAGTATATTCCTCTCCCGGAAATCCCTTCTTGTCAACGTTCAGATGGTGAATAGTTCCTTTTGCATCGGTTGCTTCTACATGCAACCATAACATTCTTTCTTCAGCTGACCCGGTTGGAAATTTATGTCCTGTTTTTTGATTGAAGAGGGCAACGTTGAATATTACGCGTTCACCAGGTTCAGCTTCACGGACATCGGGATGAATCCGAAGTTCGACAACGCCACGTACTTTTCCCGGATCATGCGCACCGTGAAATAAATGTTGAGCAACATTCGGCAATTCTTTTGCCATTGATGCATTCCTTCCCGGAGCATATGTCATGTGACAATCCTGACAACGGACTCCTTCCTTAGAATATGGACCTTCTTTCCATTCCAAGTGGGTTGATTTTACCCAGATGTCATAGGGATCTTTTTCATTGTGACACGTTCCACAGAAATCTGCAGATCGTAGAAAATCCAATTTCTTGGTTTCGTGTGCCGGTGATACCAATCCCTCACGTGGTCCATATTTGATCTTTCCCGGCTCGGAGATGTAATTGAAATTGAACGGTACATCTCCCTTGAATCCTGTGATTGTATGACAAACATCGCACGACACGGATTCATTGGCTCTGCTGTTCTCTGAAGGTTTCGGTGGAGGAACATCCCCTGCAAGAAATGCGATTGGGGAGTGGCAGCCATTGCATCCTGCCTTTACTCCGGCAACTTTCGGATCTTTTTCCGCATGGGGAACCGCAAGTTTGAAGTATTCTATCTCATCCCAATGGTGCGTATATGCCTGCGACATCATGGACTGCTCCCATTGTCGATAAAAATCTATATGACATGATGTTCCGCAAAATTGCGGCGTTTCGAAATCGCTATACTTTTTTGTGCCGAGTGCTTCGTCACCCGCTTTTTTTTCTTGCGTAAAAAGTGAAGCGCACAGTAGTGACAGTGTTATCAATATTCGAAGGATGGGTATTTTCATAACTCCCTCTTGATGTGTTTTTAGAAAAGATGCCTTAAGACACTACACCAGTAGATGTTGATGCGATGGAATGTCAGAAGAAAATGAAGATGCTGTTGTTACTGTAATAGTATTGAAGTTTTGGTACACAATCAAGATTGAAAAGAGGGAAAGATGATCGTTGGTATTATGAAACGGATAAATTTGTCTGTTTTATTTAAAAAAAATAATGCTCGAACGAAAGATAGAAAAAGAAATCGTTCTCTTGCTTTCCAGAATTGAAATAGAAAGGAAAGGCTAATCCTGGAACAATTTGTAATTCGCTTATATTGATTGCCCACCTCATTCCTGGACTAATGATGAGTTCATTCGTCCTTCCAAATTTGGATCCATAGGAAGTATAAAGAACTTCAGTCATTACATTAAAATGTTTGTTGGCTAGATAGATTCCACTTGCTCCGACAAAATATTCTGTGACCATTGCTTTTAACGTTGTGTATTGAACATTCGGTAGAATTGTAAATCCCGCATTATAGTGTGTTACAATTTCGTTTGAGAATCGTTTGCTGACCGGAAGATTGATTTGAGCACCGACATCACCATCTCCAAAACCTTGTGCTTCATTTCCAGTCGGAAGGATAAGAGAAAAGCGCGGAGAAACAGCGAGACCATTTTCATTGATCCATTGGTAGCGGTAATTGAGCATTACATCACTAAGACCTTCATTCTTAGGGGAATTTAACAGGTTCAAGAAATATGGGAGTGTAAAACTAAACTGATGAGTTTGACCAACTATCGGCCATTCCTGTGTGAAACTTGCTTCAAGAGTGCGTCCGGTTTGTGATCGCGTGGCATTAAAAATATGCTGTACGACATATTCATCCTGATTATATGCTTCTTCGATAAAATATGAATTATCTTCGATCGCTTTTATGAATTCCTGCGCGATACCAAACGGTGAGAAAAGAACGCTAAGAGCTAAAATTATTTTCATAGTACAAAATAAATTATTTAGGCTTATTTTTTTCGTATTCCCACCCGATCCACGACTGTGTCCAACCTTTTGTTTTATACCGCCAGAGAAAATGGACGGTAAATGCGATAACAGTAAAAAAAACAATGAACCACCAGAAAAATTCATTATCGTGGAAAAAATAAATCCCCATAATGATGAGGATCCATTTTGTGATACGAAACCAAAGCGGTTGTGAATGTTTCGAGAAAGCAACTTCGATCTCACGATGTAATATTTTATTCATTAAGGTTTTACAAAACTAGAATGTTATTAATCTCCACACTTGTGCTATTATAAAACAAATTACCATACCCATTACGATCGGAATGATGGTTGCAATCGTTGTCCATTTTATGCTTTTGGTCTCTTTGTATATTGTGTAGATCGTTGTTGAACATGGATTGTGAAGTAAACTGAATAGCATCAAATTTAATCCTGTCAACGCACTCCATCCTCCTGCGTGCAGAACATTTGCGACCGCATTAGTCTCTTCCAATTCAAACATAACTCCTGCTCCGCCGCCGAGTCCGGAAAGTTTTGCGCTTATTACTGTTAACATCAATACTGTTGGAATAACGATCTCGTTAGCGGGAATTGCTATGATGTATGCAAGGAGAATTACACCATTCAATCCTAATAGTAGTCCAAATGGGTTTGAAAAGTTGATAAAGTGTTCTGCAAGACTTAACTCATGGAAATGAATGTTTGAAACAAGCCAGATGACGGCACCGGCTGGTGCAGCAAAAACTATCGCACGCCATAATACGATCGCTGTTCTATCGATGAGTGAAGTGTACAATGTTTGCCAAAACTGCGGTGGACGATAAGGAGGAAGTTCCAGACTGAAAGCAGATGCTTCACCTTTCAACATTGTTTTTGAAAGTCCCCATGAAACCGCAAGCGTAAAAAATATTCCGAGCAGTGCTACACCAACGACTGCACTTGCGGTAACAAATCCTGCAAGGTGTGCCGGTACAAGGGCGCCAAAAAAAATTGATGAAATGAGGATTTGGGTAGGCCAACGTCCATTGCACAAGGAAAAATTATTGGTGATAATGGCAATCAATCGTTCACGCGGACTGTCAATGATTCGTGTTGCTACGACACCGGCTGCATTACATCCAAAACCCATTGTCATACTGAGTGCTTGTTTTCCGTGTGCGCCTGCTTTGCGGAACAACGAATCCATATTGAAAGCAACGCGCGGAAGATAACCGAAATCTTCAAGAAATGTAAAGAATGGAAAGAATATTGCCATCGGCGGCAGCATTACGCTGATCACCCAAGCCATTGCGAGCCATACGCCGTCAACAAGAACTCCCGTAAGCCACCACGGCGAACCGAACATCGCAAATGCACCTTTCAGCCAAGGATGAATGGTGTCAACAAGGAATGAAGCGATCATTGCAGACGGAACGTTTGCTCCTTCAACGGTGAGCCAAAAAACAATTGCAAGCAGCAATATCATCAGTGGAAATCCAAACCATCTGCTCGTGATCAGTTTGTCTAGTTTTTTATCGAAATCAAATCGCGGTTTTTCTGATGGGAGCGTCACGACACGCGAGGCAATGATGTTTGCATCTGCATACATTGATTCAACAAGTGAATCGTGAATATGTTCTCCAATTTCCCATCGCAATGTGTTTGCAGTGCAGAGAATTGCTTCTGTATTTTCAGTTTTCATAATTTACTTTGCTCTTACGTTATGTGAAGGATGAGCGGTTTCTAAGCATTTGATGGTATTGTATCCGATCGAGAAAGATTCCCGAGTTCTCCATTATTTATAGAATCGATGATCCGTTGATCCCCTTCCAATAAACGTAACGCAATCCAACGTGAGTTTGGAAGTTTTGGAAATTCTTCTTTGATCTTTTTTGTCAACTCAGAGATCGCTTTTTCCAATCGGGGCGATGTTCTTTCCAATCGGTGCGGTCTGCAAATATATGAACCGGTGACAACCTCGTACATTGCTTGTAATAATTCGGAAATCCCTTCTCCCTGGCGAGCGGCGGCAGCAACAACAGGAACGCCAAGTTCTTTTGCAAGTCTTCGTGTATCAATTTCAATGTGATGACGTTTTGCTTCATCCATTAAATTTACACACACAACGGCTCTATCGGTAATCTCTAACACTTGTAATACGAGATTCAAATTTCGCTCAAGCCGAGTCGCATCTACAACAATTACTGTGACATCCGGCTGTCCGAACAAAATAAAATCACGCGCAACTTCTTCGTCCGTACTTGTTGAAAGAAGTGAATATGTTCCCGGTAGATCGACAAGTTTAAATCGTTTGTTGCCGTAGACGAAACCGCCTTCTGCGCGAGTTACAGTTTTGCCGGGCCAATTGCCTGTATGCTGCCGTAATCCGGTCAACGCATTGAATACTGTACTTTTTCCCGTGTTCGGGTTACCGGCAAGCGCTACGACAAAATCAAACTGGGACATATTGATGCCAAGTTTGGTGAGATTTCCAAGATTATGGACCGGACAATCTTCGCAATTTGCATTTGGAGTGTTTGACATAATGTTACTGGTGATTGTTATTTTTGAATAAAGATCATATTTGCATGTTGTTGACGAAGAGCAACAAGTGCTCCTCTAATATTATATGCTGTCGGATCACCTGAAGCACTTTTCATTTCAGCGCGGATCGTTGTTCCAGGCACGACGCCGAGATCCATCAATCGTCGTCTCTGTTGACCACGCATTGCTTTTGAAATGCTCAATACTTTTGCCTCTTCTCCGATCGTTAAGGAAGCA
>DMPG01000187.1:0-411 GCA_003456055.1 Bacteroidota bacterium
AATCCGATGGTGATAGCAGAAGCTTTACAGAAACAAGTTCAGACACGTCTGCAAGTTGCCGGAGTAGACATCATCGAAGCAAGAATAAGTCATCTTGCCTACGCTCAAGAAATTGCGCAAGCGATGCTTCGTCGCCAGCAGGCGCAGGCAATTATTGCAGCGCGAAAAAAGATCGTTGAAGGAGCGGNNTATTGCCGCGAGAAAGAAGATCGTTGAAGGAGCAGTTGGAATGGTGCAGGATGCGCTGAGAATGTTATCCGAACAACATATTGTAACATTAGATGAAGATAAAAAAGCAACAATGGTAAACAATCTGATGGTTGCGCTTGTCTCGGATAAAGACATGCAGCCGGTGATCAATACCGGAACGCTCTATCAATAATAATTAGCTGACCGTCAACTTTAAGTTGA
>DMPG01000187.1:512-1147 GCA_003456055.1 Bacteroidota bacterium
ACTGCCGACGAGGTGCTGTTAACGATGAGCTATCCAAAACTCTTCAGCTCTCTTGCTGTTGTTGAAGGATTTGGAGAAATATGGGAATTTCGAAAACCGCAATGGTGGAGATCGAATCTGGAAATTAAGAAACAGCACAATCAGCTTCCGTTTGCAAAATTCATTGTCGGAAAATGGGGCAAAGGGGGGATGTTCGAGCTTCCCAACGGCGAGAGGATTGAATATGTTCATGAAGTATGGAAGAACAAGAACGAAATTTTTTCACAGCAAAAAGTAAAGTTAATTTCGCTGGACCGGGGCTCTCTTTTTAAAACCTCGCTCAGTGTTATCATTGAACATGAATCGGAATTACTCGATAAAAATCCGTGGATCATTATGGTAGTCTATTCTCAAATGCTTGAACGCAGGCAGGCCGCCCACGCGGCAATGTAAACAGAGTGGAAATGATATGAGTGAAAAGAAAAAATTCTTACTGCGTCTAGACAGCGATATCTACACCGCTCTTGAAAAATGGGCTGCGGACGATCTGCGCAGCGCAAACGCGCAGATCGAATTTCTGCTGACCGATGCTGTCCGCAAAGCGGGACGTGCCCGAAAAACAGATGATCAAGAACCATCAGAAAACAGATAAATCC
>DMPG01000187.1:1213-1984 GCA_003456055.1 Bacteroidota bacterium
TTGCGAAGGTTATTTGCGGAATTCATTAAACCTTCGCAAGGTTTTATACTTTTGAAGGGACGACTAAACAATCATCAAATGAATGACTGACATTACCCACTCCACATTTGTTACTCGCACCGCGGAAATATTCGTTCATCCCGGAAAACTAATACTATCATTTTTTGAGCATATGGGGCGCTATTTCAGCACCATCGGGTGGATGATCTATAACTTCCGGAACGCCAAAGAATATTCCGGCAACATTCTTCAGCAGATGGTGATCATCGGGAATAATTCCATTCCCATCGTCATTTTCGTTTCTATGTTTGTGGGAATGGTAACAGCAGTGCAGTCTTCGTATCAGCTGTATGAATGGATACCGCGTTCGGTGGTTGGCGCACTTGTCACCAAATCCGTTCTATTGGAGTTAACGCCATTGCTTACGGCGCTGGTGTTAGCCGGAAAGGTCGGAGCAACGATAACAGCAGAACTTGGAACAATGCGGGTGACAGAACAGATCGATGCATTAGAAGCATTGGCATTCGACCCCATCTCATTTTTGATCACTCCGAGAGTGATCGCCGGAGTATTGATGTTTCCATTGCTCGTCATTTTCGGTGATCTTGTCGCAATTCTTGGAGGAATGTTCGGTGCATCGGTGATCGCGGGAATTCCATCGGAGGCATTCATCGATGGAATGCAAAGTTCGTTTGAAGTGTGGGATGCGATGTTTGGAATCATTAAGGCAACGGTCTTTGGATTTATTATTACATCGGTTTCATGTTATCA
>DMPG01000187.1:2038-2546 GCA_003456055.1 Bacteroidota bacterium
TCGGTGCTGTTATGATCCAAATGACGAACATCTGGAAACGATTCGGAGAGAAACAAGTTCATTGCGGATTAGACCTAGAAGTCCGCGATAATGAAACGCTGGTAATTATCGGACGAAGCGGCGGCGGGAAAAGCGTGCTGTTAAAAATGATCATTGGATTGATCAAACCGGATAGCGGAGCAATTATCGTTGACGGAAAAGAAGTTCAAACGATGACCTACAAGCAGTTGCAAAAAATGCGATTTAAATTTGGTTTTTTATTTCAAGGTGCGGCTTTGTTCGACTCGATGACCGTCGGCGAGAACATCGAATTAGCGTTACGGCGGCACAGCGAATATCAATCTGTTGATATTAGTGAACGGGTGAAGTACGCATTGGGTCTGGTTAAACTGCAGAATGTAGAACATCTGATGCCCTCCAGCATCAGCGGCGGAATGAAAAAACGAGTCGGGCTTGCGCGTGCGATCGCATTGACACCGAAATATATGCTGTATGACGAGCCGACCAC
>DMPG01000049.1:0-1622 GCA_003456055.1 Bacteroidota bacterium
AAATTTAATCGGATGCTTTCCCATAATTTCCAGTCGTTTTCATTGAAATGATTGGGAATGACAAAGCTTGTAGCATAATTTCCAGTTTTTTCAAGAATTGGAAGCGCATCGGTGATGTCGTCTCTCTTACCATCATCAAAGGTCAGCCAGAATGCATTTTTATAGAATACATTTCTTTTATAGTAATTATCAATTTGGGCTGTTGTTAACGATTGTAATCCCGCTTCGTTCATCGTTCTCAATGCAGAATCCAATCGCTCTTTAAAACCTTCCGCTTGATACCGTGGATGGTCCATTAACACCGGTAAAGTAAATTGTTTTTGGTTGTGGGGTTTTTCTTTGAACAACAAAGAGAGTATTGTCGAGTCAATTCTTTCTTCTTCCCTCTGACCAAACAATGGCTTTACTTTTTCGTAAAAGTCCACTCCATATTCTCGTACATTCCCAAATTTCCGAGGCTCATAATACTCATACGTTTTTCGTTTGTGGGAGAAATGAGGTACTTCTAAGACCGCTACTCCTGTTTGTTTCAACACTCGGGATATTTCCGAGAATGCTTTTAGATCATCCGGAACCTCTTCGATCACATGCTGCATGAGAACTACGTCGAAGGTATTATCGTCAAATTTCAGATCGCAGATATCCATTTCATAGTCGATCCACGATGTATCACGTTTATCAAGAGGGTTTCCGCTTTTCCATTTATCAATACAGACATATGTACAGCCATAATTCTTTATGAAATCACCGAATATTCTCTTGCTGAGCGGCGCAACTTCAAGGACGTTCATTCCCGGCTGAAGGATATTGCGTGAGTTTAATAAACTCCACAACGCCCGCTGTCGCTCCAAGCTATTGCATTGCGGACATCGTACTTTTTTGCGGCTTCCCATATCAAGAAAATTATCTCCTTGATGACCGCAAATATTGCATGATCGATATGGAGATTTTATACTTGCAGCTGTACAAATATTCTTAATAATAAACTCAGCTCGTTTTGCAAATGTATAATTCATACATTTGTCATAATTTTCTTGTGCTTTTTTGTTCCGTGCTGATTCATCACTTAAATAATGATCAACCAATCGTTCTAATTCATTTATATTTTTATATTTTACGATCCCATAATTTTGGAGTCCTTCGACATCATCACTAATCTGAAATGATTTCGTTAAAGCAATATCAAAAGTACGATTATTGATGAAACCATTCTCCTTCATCGTTTTTTGATGGTCGTTAAGGATGATCTTTGCACTTTTATATAACTCTGGTAGTTTTTTCCATTCAACAAATTCATTTGTGATGTATTTATCATCAATGAATCCTTTCCAACCTTCGCCAATAACATGAAGATTGTATTTTTTCTTTGCTGAGAGAAGATCTTGTACTATCTTTCGCACGCCATTGTTCTTTGCCTCGTAATTGTTCCCAACAAAAAGAATATCAATTGCTTTCTTTTTTTCTTCTGAATTGGGAACAAATACCTTCGGATCGGTTGCTTGCGGTAAATAATGCACCGGAACCGTTACTTTGTCGCTAATCTCGTTGAAATATTTTTCCGAAGCAATAAACACAAGGTCGTACGAGTTGATTTCATCTACTGTATGTAATTCCGGATGATT
>DMPG01000049.1:1630-13707 GCA_003456055.1 Bacteroidota bacterium
TGAATTACTACATCAATCTGCTTGTCCGACTGATTCCATTCATTCAAATAATGCACTACCGCGTTATGACCTGCTAAGCGTAGTTCTTTCGCGAGAGCTTCGGCATAATACACATCTCCCCAATTTTTGTTTTTTCTTGTTGGAACCCCAATTTTAATTGCAATACTCATCCGATGAGGTAGATTAAACTTTGAGGTGAATGATGTTACTGCACCACTAAGTTTAATATCATAGAATTTGTTAAGATCGGAGATAATATTTTGCTGCCATTTTGAGTAAAATCTATTGGTGTTTTGAGCTACTTTATTAAGCCTTCCTTCTGATTGACTCTCAAGATGAAATATTTTCGCTTTACCGTTATAAACAATTTTTAATCCCATTTGTCGGACACGAAAACAGAGATCCATATCCTCCCACCCATTCACATACTCTTCATCAAATCCTTGAAGTTTCTCAAAAAGGTCTTTTTTGATGAATAAACATGCTCCGGTTACCGCCTGCAAGGATTCTACTCTGTTCGAAAGTTCATAATCACCATTGTAATACTTATATATATGTTCAGGTCGCTTCTGATCATTGAATGCAATTCCAGCATGTTGAATTGATGCATCTTTGTATAGCAATTTAATTCCAACTATTCCAACATTTGCAGTATTAAGAATATCCAATGAACTTGAAATGAAATCTTCTTTTGCTATGATATCGTTGTTTAAGAACAAAAGGTTGTTGTACTTGGTTGAACGAGAACCGATATTGTTTGCTTTTGCAAAACCAAGATTATTATCATTGCGTATATATGTTACGTTATAATTAAGATTTGATTTCAGTTTTTCTATTTCACTTTTACTGCCATCGCTCGAGGCATTGTCGACAATAATAACCTCATACTTGACTGATGCATTAATTTCATTCAGAGACTTCAAACAATTCAGAGTAAGTTCTTTTTTATTATAAATAGGAATGATGATTGATAATCCTTCCTTTAATACCGCTTTTTTGTCATTCAATTCATCAAATTTTTTATTTAGATAGGCTAAATTATCTGCGGCAGTCTCATTTTTTGGGTCTATTACCAAAACACGTTCTACAGTTTCTACAGCTGAGTCAAAATCGTTTTTAAGAATGTAAACTACAACAAGATCATTCAGAGCATCAATTGATTTAGAATTGACCTCAAGAAGTATTTGATTCAGAATATTTATTGCATCATCAAGTTTTTCTTGATGAATATATTCTTCAGCAATAGATATTAGTTTTTGCTCGTCCATTTCATTGTTCATGTTTTTTCCTTGAATACAACGTAGAAACAGTCAGTCAATAGTCACTATGTGATATATTTTATGCAGAAATTGCTTGTACTGATTCAGTTTTTAGGATAAAATGCCTGTTTTCCAAAGCAACTTCATTGGTTGGATCAAGTGCCAATATTTTGGTAATGGCATTTCTTGCATCCATATATTTGGATTTCAAGACATACACTACCGATATGTCATTCAGTACATCGATATTATTTGGTTCGGTAAAAAGAAGTTCTTTAAGGATATCCTCTGCCATATCAATTTCGTTTTTTGCAATAAGTAATTCTGCATGCTCAAGTTTTTCTTTGGTCATGTTAGAAATGGATGATTGCAATAATATATTTATTTCTTTCACCATATCTGATACGGAATCTAAGCTTACATTGTCCAGTTTGTTTAGGTGATACAGCGAAGTAAATTTCTTTATGTGAGTATTAAAACTATTGGGCATTGGATTTTCAGCATCGATCGATAATAAATATTGTTGAGAAATATGATTAATATATTTTTTGACATTAATTTGTTTCTTGTCATAATCGATATTACTAATTGCGGCACTTAATACATCATGTAATTCTTGTAACGATTGCACTTCATAACACGCCCCCTTTCCATTCAACATACAATGCCCCAGCAGTATAACTGGCTTTTCGTAAAAAAGTGCTTCATTAATTGCTGTCGTGCCGCTTCCAACCATGATATCTGCAGATTCAAACAATGAATGTAAGTTTGCTTTTTTTTCTACAAAGATTCCTTTCAATCGATCTTCGGAATAAATATTCATGTCAAATGGATGTGGCTTAAACACTAAAATCAAATCATCTTGTTTTGATATTTCTTCTTGTAACGCTTCAAACATCATTCTCGTCGAACCATATATCGGAGAGTTAATATAGGACTGAATATTATTTGAAGAATTTACACCCGCGGCAACATCCCACTGCCCAATAAAAACAATAAGTTTTTTACCGTGCGCATTATACAACTCTCTGATATTTAGAGATGGAGTCGAATTATTTTGGGCATGTTTTTCAAATTTTTTTGCTAAATAGTAATTTTTTATCTGTTCATAAATATCTTGGGTTGTGTCAATTTTAGTTCCCATCTGCATCTGCATAGAAGAAAATGCACCATGCCCGCTTAGATCCATCATTAAAGTTTCAGGCAGTAGCCCTCTTTCAATGAAGAAGGTGGGTATAAAATATGCATCAAAAATATTTTTGAATAAAATGGATTGAGGCACAGTGGAAGACCATAACAGAGTTAAGCATGGCCTCATTTTTCTAATTATGGTATGTACAAAATAATTTACAGCGCTAACCCCTTTTTTGTATTCATCATATTTCGGCTGAGTATCATCATTAAATTCGGCATCAATCGTTATTAAATCTTCGTTAAACAATATGTCGTTTGGATATTTAAAATCAAATTTTCCCCAATCCTTTAACGAAAATGGAATTTCAATTACAGTACAATGTAGTTTATCTGAATTTGATGAACTTAAAAGAATAAAANNTACACTATTTATATAATTAATAGTATTTATTGAATCATGAATCATTGTTCTAAAGTTTGTCATTAGAACAATTTTATTATACTTTTGAAGATTTGAATTAGGTTTTGTCATTAATTAGAAGAGTCCATATTTTTGTGTGAGTTCCGAAGTGTGAATCCCCTTAGCCACATCAATTAAAATCATTTTTTCATTTTTCATTCTTTCTAATGCGGTATCAATTACCTGTCGTTCATATTTTTTGGGAATAACAACAATTCCATCTTTATCACCAAAGATCAAATCATCTTTATGAATACTAATACCGTCAATTATGACAGTCTTATTCTTCGATGTAACTATCCCTCTCTTTCTTGTATCTTTACAATAATTTCCCTTTGAAAATACCGGGAATGACATATCACCTGTTTCTCTTGTGTCTCTGGTAACTCCATCGATAATGGCACCAACTGCGCCCGAACGCAGAGCAAGATTTGCATTAAGTTCTCCAAAGAAAGCATAATCAGGAATTTTATTAGCGACAACAATGATATCATTGGTAACAACGTGATCGTAAAGATTTAATCCATCATATATTTTCTTGAAATCTTCATCATCAGGACATAAATCGATTTGAAGTGTTTTAGCTCTTCCTAAAACTTTTAGGTTGGGAAGGTTTATGTGGAAATGACTTGAAAGAACACCTCCAATTCCAAGATCGTCTAAAATGTCAGAAAGTAATGCACTGGTCAATAGCAATTTTACGTTTTCCAACAATCTCCTCTCTTGTTCTCGTAAACCAATAGCAATAAGGTTGGCAAGTTCAAAATCTGCCGGCCAATTTACATCGATGCTTTCAATTGGATCAATTTCCATCAAATATGGAGTGTTGCCTATTCTTCGTTTCGTTGAAAATGCAGCTTCTTTTCGAACTATATACAGACCCATAGATTCAATAATTGCATCTTCTAATTCATCACTATTTGGAATACGATTGATGTCATACGTTGGTTTAGATTTTTCCCATCGATATTGTTTTTCTTTCTTTACGGCAACTATCGAATCGTATTTATTTTCATTTATGAGAATATTAATCCCCTTTTCAATTGTCTCCGGCTTAATGAAAGGGCTTGTCCCTAATAATTGTACATAAATATCAGCATCTGTCTGAATTACTTCATTATAAAAAAGCTGATGTCCGTCAGTTTTGTTCGATGCCAAAGAAATGTCTCGTTTTAAAACTTTACATTTTACTTCTGATGCTAGATCTATGATTTCACGCGATTCAGTATCAAGATAAACTTCATCAATCAATTTTATGCTCAATAATTTCTTTAGACTTCTTAAAAAAAGTGGTTCACCATCCAGAAGCATTATATTTTTATTAGGAATTCTATTACTACTTCCTTTGGAGGGTAAGAATGCTGCTATTTTCATTTTATTCTCCGAAATGTGGCGAGATCCATTTCTTATTATATGAACATATTATTATTCAAATCTCAGTGTGCTTAACGGCTGTACACCGGTAACTGAGTAAATTCAAAAAAATCTTTCATTTCGTACACCTGCATCTGAATTGTCTTATTGCACAGCAGTTTTCCGTAAGAATATTTGCTGGATAATGTCCTATCGCAGAACTGTTGAGCTTCAGCAGGTTTTACGGAAAGACATAATTCATACACTTCATCAAGAATTTCTAAAAGTTCTTTTTTAGAAACTGAATTTGGAGAATGGATGTGATAAATTCCTTCGAGATAGAGATTTTGATCAAGAATCTTCTCTATGATTTCAGCAAGGTGAACCGTCGTCACTCCGTTCCAAAAATGATTGACAAATCCGTTAACATTTTTCCCTTGCTGGCTTCTCGCCCATTCTATCAATGATCGCGATTGACCTCTTTCTTCTCCAATGATCGATGTTCGCAGTGTCATACAATTCATGGGCTCCCCTGCATTTTTGGTCAAACTGTAAAGATCCTCTGCATCGAAAAAATCATCTTCAGAATATGAGCCTTTGATCCCTGAATAAACAGAATCCGGTGTTATATGAAAACACTTGATATTCATTTGTTTACAAAACAATGCGAGATTTTTCGGAAAGATTGCATTTACTTTTAGAATATGTTCAATTGTGTTCTTAACGATCTGTGACTTCGTAATTCCTGCACAATTCACAACAACATCGGTATCGACCAGTAAATGTTCCAATTTTTCCATTGGATCATTTATAATATCAAACTGAATGCGGGTAATCGTTTGTACAGTATATCCTTGTGAAATAAAGTATTCGGATACTGCAAAACCAAGCATTCCGTTTGCACCAATGACTGAAATTGAATTCATCTGTTCCCCCAATTATTCTTCATACGTTTATTCTTAAATCATGAAAAATCAAACAAACACCCTTCATTGACTCTTTAGCACTAGAAAAATTGATACTTTTTTCTCCGCTTCACATAATTCAAAGAGCGTGCCTGATAATTTTGCTTTTTTGTTTATTTTTAGCGGTTACTAGGAAGGAAATAGTGGCTAATATTAAACAGCTGTGCGCACTATTATACAAAGTTGCAATTTTGAAGAAAAAAACAGATAAATATAGTCAATCAAACAATATCTATGAAATGATTCCTTTTACAGTTTTTTCAAAATTTTTGAAGTTTATTGGTTTTTTTAATACTAAGGTTATTGCATCATATTGAATTCGATTGTCAATATCATCACCCGAAACAATTATTAACGGTATATTTTTTGTCACTGAATTATTTCTCAATTTATGTATAAATTCGATGCCATTCATGTCAGGCATGTGATAATCTGTAAAAATGAGTGTCGGCTGTTTAGCAATTGCAATTTTTTCAGCTTCTTCACCGTTTTCAGCATACAGGATCTCTGTACTTTTCGTTATTCGTGAAACAAATTTTGATAAGAGAAGTCTGTTTCCCCTCTGATCATCAACAATTAATATACGAGTAGAACTTGAAGGAACTTGCTGAGGAAATTTCAATAAAAAAGTAGTTCCTTTCCCAAGATCACTCTCAACCGTAATTGTTCCGTTATGTCTCTTCATTATCTCAAAACAAAGTGGTAATCCTAAACCCGTACCAACTTCGCCGTTTAATCCTTTCTTTGAATATTTTTCATCGATCTTAAATAACCGTTTAATTTCTCCACGTGGGATGCCAACGCCGGTATCGGAGACACAAATTGAAATGGTCCCATCAGATTCGATTCGATGCAATAACGTTATCACGCCGCTTTTAGGGGTGAATTTTAAGGCATTCCCAATCAAATTAGAGAACAATTGTCTCAGCAATTTAATATCTCCATTAACGATTGATCCTTGCGGAATATTATTCTCCAAATAAATTTTCTTCTTTTTTGCTAATCCTAACAATGAATGAACTACTTCGGAGCCAATAATATTAAGATCAATAGGCTCAAACGTCATCTCAATTCGTCCTGTTTCAATACGGGACCAATCCAACATTGAGTTGACGAGAGACAACTGCTGTTCTGCTGATTCCTTTATATACCCAATGAATTCAACTTTTTCTTTATCGGAAAGTGTTGGAAATTCTTCGGTTAAAAGATCGCAAAAACCTAAAATACTGCTGAGAGGAGAACGAAGATCATGCGATATGATGGTTATGATCTTATCTTTCTGCACATTCAATTTCGTTAATTCTTTTTGCATCGATTCCAATGCAACAACATATTTTGAGATCCTTTCTTCAGCTTCTTTTCGAAACGTAATATCTTCAAGAGTTCCTTCAAAACCAGTGATTGTACCGGAATCAACGGTGATTGCTCTAGAATACAACAATACATGAATGATACTTCCATCTTTTTTCTTTAATTGAAGATCCTTTCCTTTAATCTCTCCTTTCATTCTCATTGCCTCAACAACTTCTTCGCGTTGCTTAAGATCAACATACAATTCGGTATCGATATTGATATTCCGTAGTTCTGACAATGAATTATATCCAAGCAATTTTAACAGTGAACTGTTTGCATTGAAAAACTTACCATCAATGGTCGATTGGTACATTGCCATTACAGCATTTTCAAACAACGAACGATAGTTGAGTTCACTTTCCTGAACATTCCTCTCCCATCGTTTCCGTTCAGTTATATCACGATACTCCGTGAGCAAATATCGCTCTTGTGCATCATCCAGAAGCTCTGTCTTTGTAACCTCGATTTCAATTGTCGTATCATCATGAAGATGGAGATACTTTTCATATTTTTTTTGAAAACTTCCGGTTTCAATATTTCTCATATATTGAGAACGCAATTCCTCTATGTCAGCATTCGAAGAATATATGACGGTAAACTCTTTCCCGACCAGCTCTAATTCCGATTTATGAATTAAGGAACAAAAAACAGAATTTACTGCAATAATAATACCATCACTATCTGTCAGACGCATTCCAGCACTTGTATTATCCCAAACCAATTGCAGAATATCTACAGGTAACGTATTTATTGCAGAACGATGCCGATAGGCGATTCCTGCATCTCCATTTTGACTATATCCAAAATGTGAAAATGGTATGATATTCCTTTTATTGTTTTGTGCAAACATAGTCAATGCCTTGTGGAATTATATCTATCCAAATACACACATAATATTTCATCACACACGGGTTGGTGAGAATGTGAGAATCATCCCCTTTTTCTCCCGGGCATATTGTTTGATATTTTCAGGAACAATGATCGAGAAGACCGTTCCGATCCGTTGGTTTGAATTGAATGAAACAACTCCGTTCAAATATTCTTCTGTCAGCAATTTTACGCTATATGTCCCCAGACCTCGCCCCATTCCTTTTGTAGAGAATGAACGTTTGAATATCTGTAGTTGAACATCATTTGGAATCACGGCATTATTGTGTATCGAAAATTCCAATCCTTGATTCTTTCGTATGCAGCCGAGTGTCACCACATCATGAGGGCCGGAAGCTTCTAACGCATTCTTAACCAAATTGCTGATCACTCGACGGAGTAAAACCTCATCTGTTACACAAACAAAATCTTCAGCATTACGATCAATAACAACGGATTTCCCTTTCCCCACCACGTGATATTTGTACAAATCTGCAACGGAACTTAGCAGTGATCGCGAATGAATAACCACTGGCTGCAATTCTATTTCGTGATTTTCTGCCTCCGTCAATTGTTTTTGAGTAAATATCTCATCAGAAATATTCTGGGAGATTTCAAAGAAAATATTTCGAAATTGCTCTAATTCATTCGGCTTTGCATCTTTCATCAATTCTGCATACCCAAGCAAACTGCCGATATTGTTTGCTAGGTCATGAAAAAATATTCGCTCAAGAACTTTTTGTTGGTGCTCTTTGCTTATGTCGGTCATAACAAATATGATAAATTGTTCGCCTTCAATTGATATTGGGGTTGATTTAATACGGAGATCGATATTTTTATGGTCGCTCCCGGTTGTGATACTGCAATCCTGCTCATCACCAAGACCTTTTCCCGCAGTAACAAATGCTTTATAGGCACCGCATAAATTACATACTTCCGCAGCTCCGCAACCAAGTGACGATTTAATTGAGCTATTACAGAAAAGAATTTCACCGATNNCCAAAAAGATCATCAAGTGATGGAACCGCAAGATATTTAACGAGGCTTTCATTGGCAAAAACAATCTGCCATTGGGCATTAGTTATTATCAGATAATCCGGAATTGCCCTTCCAAAAATTTCGATCTGCTTATTCTGTGCAATTACGGTAACTTGGTGTTCCAATTCTACAGAATTAGCACGGCGTATAAATTGATCGTTGACGGTAATTTCTTGAACGGTAGCCATATGTACCTCCCCTATTTGAAGAGATTATCTACAAATGATATGCCACCGAAAACACGCTGTTTTTGCGAATTTTTGAAGATTTTATGAGATAGGTTTTTACAAAACTACAAATTGGAAAAATGAAGGAGTTGACTTACGTTGGGAAACGACCCTTTATCCATTACCATCAACAGATAACAATATTGTTTTCCTGAATGCATGGTACACAAACAGAGACAATGCATGACCATTGTTTCTGTGTCACATCAATGCATAATCAGGCTAGATATATTTTTTTATGTAACTTCAGTTATAAAATATTTGATAGAAGATTATTTTTATTACTTATGTTTCTCGTAAGAATATTACTTAAATAATCAAAAAACATACTTTTCGTGATTTATATTGGCTTTTTTACCTTTTACAAATAATATATTTGTTTGAACATAAAATAAATCAAAAATATAATTTAAAAATCATTGAAGTTATTACAATAGCTGCCGATAACTATTGTAGAGAAGCCTTAATTCGCTTCGCATACGGGCAAGGATTGCCCAATTCGTTTTTTTATAAACTATATGGAGGTAGTTATGCGTAGAATTCTTGTTAGTTTTTTTTTACTCGCCATTGCAGCATTTTCGTACGGACAAACACTGACGAGCCCAGCAACAGATGCAACGGGTTCATCGGCAAAGGTCATATTCGGATGGAACAAAGTTGTTGGTTCTACTCCTACTGGTTTTCACATTGTCTATTCATCAAACTTGGCTGATTTGCCAACATTACAGGCAGATCCTGCTGCCATCGCATTTGGCAGTGCAACCGCTACCAAAGGATTTGTTGGGTATTCAGGAGTCTACACAAATAACAGTTATACGCATAATTTGAATGTAGCGAATTCTGTAATTTTATCGGCTACCACTAAATATTATTGGAAAGTGCGACAGAAAACCGGCACAACGTGGGGTGGTTGGAGTGCTGCATTTAATTTTACAACAGGAACTCCAACTATCACAGCACCTTCAACAGCACAGAATGCTGGTCCTCTTTCAGTAGCGTGGAACTCATTTGGTCAGACGGCTACGAAAGTGTACCTTTCTGAAAATGGTACCACATATGATGCAGGAGTCCCAGCTACTACTTCACCTACGACGGTTACGCTGCCTGCTGGATTAACACGTACTGGTGCTAAACTTCAATTAGGATATGGCAGTCCCGAAGTGAAAGTAACATCAGGTGTGTTCACAATTAATGGATTAGCCTCATCAATTACTTTTCCAACAGTCAGCGATAGTCTAACAATTGGCAATCATTATGTTTGCTGGACAAACAATACTGGTGGAAGTTTTAACAAAATAGCTATTTCTACAGACTCAGGAGCAACGTGGTCTGGAGAAATATCGTTCACTGCATCATCACTTGTTACCGATAGTATACAATACAATTTCCCTGGCGGATATAGTTCATATCCAAACCATATTTTAAAAGTTTTCGGTGCCAATGACACAATAACATCAGAGTATTTTCCAATCGAATACCGTGTTGTTGCAGTTACTCAACCCGCAGCAGGTACTACATCGACAGGTCCGAGTTACGTTGTGTGGACTAATAATACTGGTGCAGCTGTTACCACGGTTAAATTGTCGTTGGACTCAGGAAAAACGTATTCTGCTCCGGTGACTGTCAATTCAAGCAGTGTAAAAGATAGTGTTTTGTATAATTTTCAAGGTGGAAAAAATGCAACGACATACTGCGAAGTAATAGTTTATACCACCTCTGATACAGGAAAATCGGTTATTTTCTCTTTAGCAAAAGGTACTGCAGCATTTTCAATCCCAACGGTATTTGGTGATCCGGCTGGAACACTTTCCGTTCCGATTAGTGTCGCAAATTATATAGCGGGTGATTCAGTAAAGGGGTTTGATATTAAAATGTCATTCGACTCAACCTATATTAGCTTTACTGGCGTAACGTATAATGCAAGCTTGAACAATTGGGTAAAAATTATGGATTCAAGCAATACCTTAGCCACGACTTCAAATTTTGTACGGATTTCGGCATTTAAAAATTCAACAGGTGTTGGCGTTAAGAATTCCGAATTGATGAGACTTAATTTCTCGGTTAAAAACAAACAGGATAACATTGGATTGTCAACACCATTAACAATAGTGAATTCCGTTCTTTCTGCTGCCGGTAATAATGCTGCTACATTAGATGTTTCCGGTTCAAGTAATGGGTTATTAAAGATCTATTCGAGTATCACCGGTAACATTCATTACTTCCATGAAAAGTGGGATGGCTCCGCTAGTTATCCAATATCCGGCGATAGTTTAATCGTTTATTATGATAGCTCAAACACTGCAAATAATTCGTGGTGGGCTGTTACTAATGGATCCTTTAATTTAACAAGCAGAGAACCTAATGATACAATCAATTTCTATCCTTCGGCAAGCAAATATATGGGTGACATTTCTGCAAAAATCAGTGTCATTGATGCTACTTTGGCGTTCAAGTCTTGGCATGACACGCTTAGCACTCGAGCATTAATTGCGGCAGATGTGAATGAGGATAGTATTGTCAATACGACTGATGCAATGGCAATTATGGAAATTTCAGTTGATACAACATATCTTACCGGAATTGGTTTAACAAATTGGATCTTTATTGACTCCACATCTCTGGCTGGATTTGAATCTGCAGCTGATTCTTTAACTGGCTGGTATACAAAACACCAACATTCATTGTCTTACAAACTTGTTGCTCAACGAACAAATCAAAACTTCTTTGGGGTGTTACGAGGAGATGTTGACTTTGATTACGCAACGGCAGCAGTTTCAACAATGAAAAAATCCAATGCAAATCCTGTATTATTCAATACCGATGCTAATTTTAATGTACGTCCGGGAGATGAAGTTTGGATTCCGTTAAATATTTATCCAAATGATAATTCGGTTGCAGGCTTTAATGCTAGTATGAATATTGATCCTTCTGTTTTAACATATTCCGGGGAATTCAAAACAGGGCAATCCGTGCCGCAAGATAAAAACTGGTACATCACTGCAAAGAGCGATTCCAAGGGAACATTAAGAGTAGCAGCTGTTGATTTTTCTCTCCAAGTCACACCAATTACACAAGATGGTGCAGCACTTTTGTTTAAGTATTTCGTAAATAAAAATGCAAAACTTGGAAGCACAAGCCTTATTGATATTAAGACGCAAACTATTGCAGATAACAAAATGCAGAAAATATCAAGCTCGGTAAGTGGTGGAAAAGTTGAAATTACAAGAATGGGATCGGCAGTTGTTACAGAATATGCTCTTGCACAGAATTATCCGAATCCATTTAATCCAACAACAACAGTTGAATTTGCATTGCCAAAAGATAGCAGAGTGAATATTGAAATATTTAATATTCTCGGTCAAAAAGTGACAACACTATTTAACGGTGATCAAACATCAGGGTATCATCAAGTAGAATGGAA
>DMPG01000150.1:0-1250 GCA_003456055.1 Bacteroidota bacterium
TGAACTCGAATGGCCTATTGATATTGCGATTACATTAGTGTGGGTGGTGTTCGCAATCAATTTCTTTGGAACAATTATTAAACGTCGTGAACGGCATATGTATGTTGCCATCTGGTTTTATATTGCAACAATTGTTACCATAGCAGTTCTGCACATTGTCAATTCACTTGAAATTCCTGTAACGTTCTTGAAAAGTTATTCGATGTATGCCGGTGTTCAAGATGCATTAGTGCAATGGTGGTATGGACANNAGTCGCATTCTTCTTGACAACACCATATCTCGGTTTAATGTATTACTTTCTGCCGAAAGCAGCGAATCGTCCTGTCTATTCATACCGGCTTTCGATTGTTCACTTTTGGTCTCTGATCTTCTTGTATATCTGGGCTGGTCCGCATCACCTGCTCTATACTGCACTTCCGGATTGGGCTCAATCATTGGGAACAGTTTTTTCAATTATGCTGATTGCTCCATCGTGGGGAGGAATGATCAATGGACTGTTGACGTTACGCGGTGCTTGGGATAAAGTACGGGAAGATGCTGTTCTTAAATTCATGGTCGTTGGAGTCACTGCATATGGAATGGCGACATTTGAAGGACCGATGCTCTCGTTGAAAAATGTTAATGCACTTGCACACTATACTGATTGGATCGTTGCTCACGTTCACGTTGGAGCACTAGGATGGAATGGTTTTATGACATTCGGAATACTCTATTGGCTTGTTCCGCGATTATATAAGACCGATCTGTATTCCAAAAAACTTGCCAATTTCCATTTCTGGATTGGAACACTCGGTATCGTATTTTATGCTTCTTCGATGTATGTTGCAGGACTTGTACAATCGTTAATGTGGAAACAATTCACTGCAATGGGAGTGCTGCAATATCCAAACTTTCTTGAGACAACATTACAGATCATTCCGCTACATATGATCCGTGCCGTTGGCGGATTGTTATATCTTACCGGTGGTTTGGTAATGGTGTATAATCTAATAAAAACAGTTAAACGAGGATCATTTGTCTCCAATGAAGATGCTGAAGCAATGCCATTATCAAAAGATGAATCTCATTCAAACGAAACAAAACATCGCTGGTTGGAAAAGAAACCGGTTCAATTTGCGCTTTTAGCTACTGTAGCTGTTCTCATCGGTGGTATGGTGGAAATGATCCCGACATTTCTTGTGAAGTCAAACATTCCAACAATTTCGAGTGTAAAGCCATACACACCGTTAGAATTACAAGGGAGAGATCT
>DMPG01000150.1:1305-1571 GCA_003456055.1 Bacteroidota bacterium
GAATATGTTTATGATCACCCGTTCTTATGGGGTTCACGACGAACCGGACCGGATCTTCATCGCGTTGGTGGAAAGTATCCGAATCTCTGGCATTACTTACACATGGATAATCCGCGAACGATGTCTCCTGGTTCGATCATGCCTCAGTATTCGTGGCTGCTGACACAGGATCTTGATACTTCCACAACATCAGCAAAAATTGTTGCGATGCAAACATTAGGAGTTCCATATCCGAAAGGATTTGAAAATACTGCAAATGATATTTT
>DMPG01000150.1:1636-7283 GCA_003456055.1 Bacteroidota bacterium
CAGGAAAGTGAGAATAGTATGTTATCACAATATCTAAGTTCAATTGAAGGAATTGCGGTTTATCCGCTATTTTCATTATTTATTTTTATACCGTTCTTTCTTGCGGTGACTATTTGGGTGATAAAACTTGATAAGAAATTTTTGAACTACATGGGCGCAATGCCGCTCAAAGATACTCTTGAAAAAGAGGAAAAAAAGGAATCACTATCATGAAAAAAATATTGCTTTCTTGCGTATCCGTTGTATTCGCTGTGCTTCCGCTTGCTGCGCAGGTGCCGGTCACCAAAACAGATCCTGAGACAGAACTTGCGATGATATTCACTATTTCGTTCATTGTCTTTGTTATCGCTACACTGATGTATATCATCGGTGTAATGAACGCAAATGTTGATCCGATTGCAGATCTTTATTATCGTATTAAGAACTATATCGTCCCTCCGCCAAGCGAAGTTGCTCCGGATGTCGGACACATATACGACGATATCCGTGAATTAGATAACAGGATACCGCCATGGTTCAATTATCTATTTGGGATCACAGTTGTTTTCGCTTTTGTGTATATGACGGATTATCATGTTCTTGGATTATCAAAACTCTCTACTGATGAATATCAGGAAGAAGTCGTCGCTGCTAATCTTCAAAAAAAGATCATGATGGCGTCGGGGGGCAGCATTAATGAGAATGCCTTGGTTGCATTAAAGGATGCTGAATCATTAAAAGAAGGTGGAGAATCTTTCCAAAAGTTCTGCGTTTCTTGTCATGGTCCGCAAGCGGGTGGGCTTGTTGGTCCAAACCTTACTGATGAATATTGGATCCATGGCGGCGGTATCAAAAATGTCTATACCACAATTAAAAAAGGTGTTCCGGCAAAAGGGATGATCAGCTGGGAACTTGTATTTTCTCAAAAACAAATGCAAAACATTGGAAGCTACGTGTTATCTCTCCAGGGGACAAATCCATTGGGTGGCAAAGGGCCGGAAGGTCAAAAATATGTTGAACCCGTGATTGCGGCGGCAAAAGATACTGCAAAGGCAAAAACTTTATAAGCAAGAACAGCAACGGTACTACGATCTTTTGGTCATCGATGAAAAATCGTTCTGTTATAAGAATATCGATTTTCGGATGATCAATTGTTTTTACCTGCGGCTCGTCTACGGCCCGTAGGGTAGAGGCTAAATTATATGACTGTGAATAAACTAGAAACTGAGGAAACTAACGGTAGTGAATCCTTTCGGGATTCGCTTGGAATCGTTGAGAAAAGCGGTAAACGAAAATGGGTTTATCCGAAAGAACCGAAGGGAAGATACACCAACGCTCGAAATATTTTTAGCGGAATATTATTGCTCATCCTTTTTGGAACGCCCTTCATTACCAAAGATGGTCATCCGTTCATGTTGTTCGATATCATCAATCGAAAATTTATTCTCTTTGGTTTTCCGTTCGGACCGCACGATTTTTACCTGCTCGGCCTGACAATGATCACCACGATCGTCTTTATTTTTCTATTTACTGCTGTGTTTGGAAGATTGTTCTGCGGCTGGGTTTGTCCGCAGACAGTGTTTATGGAATCTGTCTTTCGCAAGATCGACTATTGGATCGAAGGTGATCATCGGAATCAACGGAGATTGAACGATTCATCATGGAATGGTGAAAAAATATTAAAAAAAGGATTCAAATATATAATCTATTTTTCCATTTCATTCCTTGTTGCAAATATGCTTCTTGCATGGATCATTGGTGTTGAGGCGCTGGAAAAAATTGTTGTCGCTCCGGTCAGTGAACACACCAGCGGATTTATCGCAATTACACTATTCACCGGTTTATTTTATTTCATTTTTATTTGGTTTCGTGAGCAGGCGTGTATTTTAGTATGTCCATATGGAAGATTGCAGGGAGTACTGCTTGATCCCAATTCGATCGTGATAGCCTATGATTATCTGCGAGGTGAACCAAAAGGAAAAATAAAACGAAATGAAGAACGTACACTTGGCGATTGTATTGATTGCAACGAGTGTGTTGTTGTTTGTCCGACCGGAATTGATATCCGAAATGGGACACAACTTGAATGTGTGAATTGTACAGCGTGCATTGATGCTTGCGATAATGTAATGGATAAGATCCAAAAACCTCGTGGTTTGATTCGTTATGTTTCTCAGAATGGTATTAAGGAGAAGACAAGAAAAATATTCACACCGCGGGTGATCGGCTATACGATTGTTCAGATTCTCTTATTATCATTGTTGACTTTTTTCCTTACAACTCGATCAGAAATTGATGTAACAATTCTTCGAACTCCGGGGATGTTCTTTCAAGAACAGCCAAACGATAAAGTGAGTAACTTATATGATATGAAGGTGCTCAATAAGACATTTGAACAGCAAAATATTGAGGTTAAATTACTTAATCGTGAAGGTGACATAAAGATTCTTGGCGATAATAAGAGTATCAATCCTCAGGAAGCTGCTTTGACAAAAATGTTCATCTCATTCGACAAAAAATCTATTACAACAATGAATACCCCTTTGGTGATTGGTGTTTATTCCGGAGGTATTGAGATCCAGCGTATTACTACATCATTTCTTGGGCCGGTAGAAAAAAAAGATCAAGACGAAAAACACCATACTGATGACAATGAGGATCATAAATGAAAATGAAATTTAATTGGGGCTTCGGAATTGCCGTTAGTTTTATTCTATTTGCTGTAGCAATATTTGTTATGGTCTTTATTTCGGTTTCGACCAAGGTTGATCTTGTGACGGATGATTATTATGAGAAAGAGTTGAAATATCAGCAGCATATAGAATTAGTGAAAAGTACATCGGCGCTTGAACAAAATATTGGTGTTGATGTTACTGCCTCGAACATTGTCCTGAAATATCCAAATCTTGGTCCAACTGCTTCATATTCGGGAACGGTATTGTTCTTCCGTCCTTCGGATCAGCGTGGTGATTATCAAAAGAGCGTCAGCATTGATTCGCTCTACTCGCAGACCTTTTCCACTGAAATGATGGAACAAGGATTCTGGCGTGCAAAAATATATTGGTCAGTCGATAAGAAAGAATATTACTCAGAATTAACAATAATTATTCAATAGTGACTATGGATCTATTAGCAGCATTAACACTTGGACTTCTTGGAAGTATACATTGTATCGGAATGTGCGGTCCACTCGTATTGGCAATCCCAACCAACGCAACATCGCGCTGGAAGTATTTTCTTGAACGTGCAGTCTTTAATTTGGGCAAAGCAGTAACATACGGGATTATGGGCGCAGGGTTAGGATTGGTGGGAAGAGGTATCTTGATGAATGTTCAACAAGATGTTTCGATTGTTTTAGGCGTTACAATTTTACTGACTGTCGCAATACCAATTGGATTCAGATCGAAATTAGAAAAATTCTCTCCACTGAAGTATCTCTACAATTTTGTAAAGGTCAAATTTTCGATAATGATCCATAAAAGAGGATTGATCGCACTCTTTACACTCGGAGCCCTTAACGGATTACTGCCATGCGGTCTTGTCTACACAGCGTTAATTGGAGCAACAGCAGTGGCAGATGTGTGGCAGAGTGCTTTGTTTATGATGGTGTTCGGACTTGGAACATCTCCGGCATTAATCGCTGTTGCTTTTGCAGGAAAGTTAATTTCAGTAAAATATCGATCACTGCTTGTCCGCGCAATACCGGTCATGAGTATTGCGCTTGCCGTAATTCTTATCCTTCGAGGGTTGAATC
Organism: Bacteroidota bacterium; assembly: GCA_003456055.1. Classification (GTDB taxonomy): domain Bacteria; phylum Bacteroidota; class Ignavibacteria; order UBA10030; family UBA8401; genus UBA8401. Next base: position 5,370 of record DMPG01000150.1, read on the forward strand.
TTGGTATTCCTCTCCTTAGTCCAAAGATTACCACCACAGTTCAACATCAAGAAAAAATGGATTGTTGCGACGAATAACAGGTAATAACCTCTGAAGAATTAGTAGGACAGACATTTGGCAATGCCATCCCGTCGTGACTTGCCTGTTAAAATAAAAAAATGAATTAAAGCCAACAGACAGGAATGTCTGTTCCACTGATCATTAGAGTTTTTCAGATGTCTCTAAAAACGAATATCTCACCACCGATGAAAGAAGCGGGGATAGAGTTAAAGACGATATAAGAAAAATGAATTATTTTCTTTTTATGGATGAGAGCGGTGATCACGGATTAACAAATATTGATCCCGACTTTCCGGTATTTGTTCTGTGCGGTATTCTTATTTCAGAATCTAATTATGCTTTACTGCAAGAACAGATGAATGCAATAAAGAGAGATTTTTGGGGAGAGAAGAAAGTAATATTTCATTCCCGGGATATTAGAAAATGTGAAAAAGAATTTCAAATCTTCTTTAATGCTGAACTTAAAAAAGCTTTCTATGAACGGATCAATGCAGTCATCAGTTCAAATAATTATACAGTCATATCATCTGCCATCAACAAAGAAGAGTATATCCATCGGTATGGCAAACTTAATAATGATGTGTATGAAATAGCACTTTCATTTATTGTTGAACGTTCTATTTTCTTTCTTGATGATGTTCAAGAGAGAAACAAAGAGCTTCATCTTCAGATTGAGAAGAGAGGGAAGAAAGAAAACAAGAAATTAGATGAACACTTTCAACGACTTCTTTCCCGTGGAACAGGATTTGTTGAGTCTGCTAGATTAAAAAATTATGGGATGACGTTCACTTTTTTTGATAAACAAGAAGATATCAATGGATTGCAATTGTCGGATTTGATAGCGTATCCAATTGCTCGTTACGTAATTGATTATAGCAGAGCTAATCCGGCTTTTGAATTGGTAGAAAAGAAGATTTACACGAAGAACAATAGACGATACGGATTGAAGGTATATCCATAAAAGTAAAAAGCCAATCTCACAATGTGAAATTGGCTTAATAACCGACCGGGGACACCCCAATCCTTAAATAACTTAGTGTAAAGTAACATATTTATGTTACTTTCGCAATAACTATTTAGCGTAAAAATATCAGCATGAAACTGCAATTTGATTTGCAAGCGGCTTTTACTTAACCCACTTTCCGTATGTGTGGGGCAAGATCAGCTATTGCGCAAGCTGATCCCCTATATATTACGATGGATATTGCCCAAAAGCATATTCTGTTAAGACCTTGATCTCTTCATTCTTTGCTTCAAGAATGAACTTTATAACGTCGCCGATAGAAATGATTCCTGTCAATTGATCTTCCTTAAAAACAGGGAGGTGGCGTATTTTTTTTGTGGTCATAACGTTCATGATCGTTTCAATGTCGTCTTCTTCAGCGGCTGAGATTAAATCATCCCGTTTTGTCATGATCTCAACGGCTTTCACGTGTGCAGTGTCTTTATGATGATGGAGGCATTTGTTGACAACATCCCGTTCTGAAATAACACCTGAAACATCATCGGCTGAATCGAAAACAACTAAAAACCCGATCTTATTGTTCACCAGTTTTGCCACGACATCCTGTACCGATTCGGATTCTTTTATTGTATAGATGACATGTCCTTTTGATGCAAGAATATCTTTTGCTTTCATTGTATTTTCCTTTCAGATTGTATCGTTTACTTGTGGAAATTTAGAAAACAACGGGTTGTAAATCAAGCCTAGTTTTGGATCTAAAAATTCAGCATTGTCTTAATTCAAAACCTAATAACCCCGTCATGCTGACGCCAGCCTGCGCCAATTGTGTCACTTCGGGACCGGCAGGCAGGAATCTCGTTTTAATTACTGATGTTACGCAAAGAGGTGAA
>DMPG01000150.1:7315-7500 GCA_003456055.1 Bacteroidota bacterium
TAGACTGCGCCTTGCTCACCATGACAGTTTTTCTTGTTTTGAGTAACGTGAATTAATAATTGAAGACAAAATCGAGATTTCTCTCCCGCCAAGGCGGGATCGAAATGACAATGATTAGGATTTTTAAGATATCTCCTATACTCAAAACTCAAAACAATATGTTTACCGTTTAGCAGTTCTTGATC
>DMPG01000394.1 GCA_003456055.1 Bacteroidota bacterium
AGTTCAACAACTGCTGCGTGCAATTGATTCTCATCTCGCATCGGTGCTGTACAGCCTTCGAGATAACTGACATACGCATTATCTTCTGCAACGATCAATGTCCGTTCAAACTGTCCGGTGTTTGATGCATTGATACGGAAATATGTGGATAGCTCCATCGGACAGCGAACTCCCTTTGGAATAAAACAAAATGAACCATCGCTGAATACTGCGGAATTCAATGCTGCAAAATAATTATCTGCGTACGGAACAACTGAACCGAGATATTTTTTTACCAGATCAGGATGTTCATGGACCGCGTCAGAGAATGAACAAAAAATAATTCCTTTCTCCTTCAATGTCTCTTTGAATGTTGTTGCAACCGAAACTGAATCAAAAACGGCATCAACAGCAACACCGGTCAATCGTTTCTGTTCAGTGAGTGAAATACCAAGTCGTGCATAGGTATCCAGCAGAATAGGATCAACTTCATCAAGGCTGTTCAGTTTCTTCGCTTGCTTCGGTGATGAATAATAACTGATCGATTGATAATCGATCTTTGCATATTTCAGATTGGGCCAGCGTGGTTCTTCCATCGTCTTCCAAGCTCGGAACGCTTTTAACCGCCATTCTGTGAGCCACTCCGGTTCATTTTTCTTTGCGGAAATAATACGAACGACATCCTCACTTAATCCGGGAGCGATCGTATCCGATTCGATCTCGGTCGTAAATCCGTACTTATATTCCTGTGATACTAATTCTTCAATTGTTTCTGACATATATTTTTATTTTTTCCTTTAGGAATAATTAAACGCCAAACGAACTGCCGCATCCACAGGTCTTTGCCGCCTGCGGATTATTGAACACAAAACCTCTTCCGTTCAAGCCGTCGGTAAAATCCAACGTCGTGCCCGAGAGATAGAACATACTTTTCTGATCGATAGTGATCTTTACACCGTTCTTTTCCAGTATCATATCCTTTTCTTTAACTTGATCGTCAAACGCTAGCACATACGACAACCCCGAACATCCGCCTCCCTTTACACCAAGACGCAAATTGTGGTTTGCCGGAATATTATTCTTTTCTTTGATGGCATGGACTTCTGCGATTGCTCGTTCCGTTAGGATGATATCCTCTTCTTGTGTTTGAGTCATTACTTCAGACATACAATGTTCTCCATTAATATTTAAACTGCTTTTTTAATTGCGTAATCTGTATAGTTCAACATCCACGTTTGCATGTTTAATCTTTTAAAGATGTTCTTCTTTTCAAAATGCAACGCAACTTCACGTGCAACTTGTTCTCCCTCAGTTTGCCCCAATTTTATATTTTTCTTCTTTAGAAATTCCATCACTGCAAAATGCAGATCACGGAAAAAAACATTTGATAAATGAAACAATTGAGCGCGAGTCCGCATAAAATTCATGAACTCAACTTGATTTCCGATAATATATTGTGACTTCTTAAATTTGATATTCATACCACACCTAATGATGAAAATGTTCTGAGCTTTGATCGTACACTATTTATTCGTTCTGCAACATAATCAACTTCTTCTTCTGATGTAAATCTTCCTAATCCAAATCTAATAGTTGAACGACCGGATTCTTCATTAAGACCAATTGCATGAAGAACGTGTGAATATTGCATATCACCGATTTCTTCCGATGTGCAGGCCGAACCGGCCGAGACAGCAACATCATTCATCTCGGTCATCAATTGATCGGAATTAATTCCATGCAATGTGATATTCAGATTATTCGGAAGTCGTTCTGTAGGATGACCATTAAGGGATGAATTTTCAATTTTCAAAATCTTTTCTTGCAGCCGGTTCCTTAAATGGAATAACCTGATATTCTCTTCTTCCATCTCGTCCATCGCAATTTGAACAGCTGTTCCAAATCCAACGATGCCCGCAACATTCAATGTTCCCGAGCGCAATCCATGTTCATGCCCGGCCCCATTAATTTGTGGTTCAATTGCAGTACGAGGATTTTTTGAACGAATATACAAAGCTCCGACACCTTTCGGTCCGTACATTTTGTGCGATGCAAAGGAAAGTAAATGAATATTCATTGCTTCAACATCAATCGGAATTCTGCCGACCGCTTGTGTCGCATCAGTATGAAAAACAATTCCCTTCTCCTCACATAGCTTTCCAATTTCAGCGATCGGTTGTACAGTTCCTATCTCATTATTTGCAAACATCACAGAGATAAGAATTGTAGAATCTGTGATTGCATTCTTCACATCATTGGCATTCACTTTCCCAAATTGATCGATAGGAAGAATCGATATTCTAAATCCTTCTGCTTCCAATGTCTTACATGATTCTAGAACACATTTATGCTCTATTTGGGTTGTAATGATGTGATTCCCTTTTGAACGCAACAAATGAGCAACACCTTTGATTGCTAGATTGTTCGATTCCGTTGCTCCGCTGGTAAAAATAATTTCTCTTGGTTGTGCGTTGATCGCTTTGGCAATTTTCTTTCGCGCAATTTCAACCGCTTCTTTTGCAATCCATCCTAATCGATGCTGCAGACTTGCTGCATTGCCGAAATGTTCGGTGAAAAACGGCATCATCGCATCAAGCACCCGTTTATCCACGGGTGTTGTTGCGTGATAATCCATATATACCGGGGTTTTGATCATTTAAACGATCTCTGAAACTTTCATAGCATTAAAAACATCTTCAAGATTGTGTTGAATTTTACTGAGAGGGTTTTTTATCGTACAATTTAAATGAATGGAACAGTTCACTTCCTCTTCTGTAAAACACTGCGCAATTCCAACCTGCGCTCCTTCAATAACAGAAATTACATTCATAACAGAAATCTCATCAGCACGACGTGCTAACGAATATCCCCCCATTGAACCTTGAAAGGATACAATCAATTTCCCTTTCGTCAATTTCTGCATCACCTTTGCAAGAACATCGACCGGAATTGCGTACCGCTCCGAAATCTCTTTCACCGTTGCAATCTGATTGTTATTCGATGCAATGTGACGAATGGCTATCAAACCATATTCAACTTTTTTTGATAACTTAAGCATTCTTAAATAGGTCTTCCTTAGCCTTATATCATTCCAAAAACNNGCGAACAATTTTGTTTCATCCATTCTTCTAACTGGTTCAATATACTTGTTTTTAGACTAAAATTCCAAGTTTTTACTAAATATAATTATAACGAAACTTGGCGCAGAAATTGCGATATTGTTGTGTGATAATTAACGCCAAATAGTTCCTATTCACGCAGAATCAAAATCAAAATGACAACCAATCAATTCTCAGAAATTCTCGGCGATATTAAGCTTTCAAAGAAAGATTCCGATGGTTTTCACTCAATTGCAGTAATCGGATTAGGGGTAATGGGACAGGGTATTGCTCAATCAATCTCAACAGCAGGTATAGAGGTTATTGCAGTAGAAAAATCCGAAAAACGGCTTGCCCATCAGATTAAATCAATGGATGAAACACTTGAAAACGATATTCACCGCTGGACAATGACCAAAAGTGAAAAACGGGCAATCCTCTCACGTAT
>DMPG01000215.1:0-12846 GCA_003456055.1 Bacteroidota bacterium
TGTGGTTCGTCTGTTTCAATATTGAGTTGGTCGGTGTCCATTGTTCGATCTAAAATTATTTCAATTCTTTTAAAAATTGTTCTCCAAACTTCCAGATATCACCCGCACCCATTGTAATAACGATATCGCCGCTTTTTGTGATCTGCTTCAAATATTCAGGAATGTTTTTTTTATCCTGAACGTAATGCGCTTCTTTGTGTCCGTATTGTTTCGCCGCATTCACAATCAATTCTCCCGTAATACCTTGGATCGGTTCTTCTCGTGCCGGATACACGTCTGTTATCACAACAACATCAGCAAGCAAGAATGCTTTGCCAAAATCTTCGTAAAAATCCCGGGTGCGCGAAAATAAATGCGGTTGAAAAACACAAACAACTCTATTTCTCCAGCCGGATTTTACCCCGCTTAATGTTACTTTACATTCTGTCGGGTGATGAGCATAATCATCATACACAACGATTCCTTTTGCTTCGCCCTTCTTTTCCCATCGGCGATACACTCCTGTGAATTTTTCAATTCCTGCTTTTACATTCTGGAAGGAAACACCAAGATTCAAACCAACAGCAATAGCAGCCAATGCGTTTTGTACATTATGCTTGCCGGGTATCTGTAATGTTACTTCTCCTAATTCTGTTTGTCGTTGTATTACAGTGAAGACCGTTTTATTCTCTTTATGATGAATATCAACTGCCTGTACGTCTGCTTGCGGCGATTGCAATCCGTAGGTGATAATTTTTTTCTTGCTTAGCTGCGGCAAAATATCCTGCAGTGCCGGTTCATCAAGATTCAACACAATAAATCCATAAAAAGGAACTTTGTTCGCAAACTGAATGAAGGCACCTTTGATATCTTCCAGATCGCGATAACAATCAAGGTGATCCGTTTCGAGTGTTGTCAGTACCGCAATCGCAGGTGTCAGAGATAAGAATGAACGATCAAACTCATCAGCTTCTACAACAATGAATTCTCCTTTCCCAAGACGGGCATTCGTTCCTCCGAGTCCGCTTAATTTTCCACCAACGATCACTGTCGGATCCAATCCGCCTTCCATCAATACCAAACTCGTCATTGAAGTTGTCGTAGTTTTTCCATGCGTTCCAGCTATTCCAACACCGTATTTCAACCGCATCACTTCCGCAAGCATCTCTGCACGACGCACGATCGGGATTTTTCTACGGATCGCTTCCTGAACTTCGGGATTATCGTTGATCACAGCGGACGAATACACAAGTGTATCAACATCTGTTGCCAGATTTTCCGCCTTGTGACCTTCAAAGATGGTTGCTCCAAGGGATTGCAATCGCTCGGTCACTTCGCCGATTGCACGGTCTGAACCACTGACTTTGAATCCTTGATCAAGCAGAATCTCCGCGATTCCGCTCATTCCAATTCCGCCGATACCGACGAAGTGTAATTTTTTAATTGATGAAAACATTTTTTCTCTGTGTCCTCTGTGTCTATTTATTATTCTTAAATTGAAACCGTTTTTTACGTTTTGGCACCTGCTCAGCAATCCGTTCGATCAATTGCAACAATTCTTTTTCCCGTTCATATCGTCCCAACCGAATTCGAAATACTCTTCGGCGGTGTTTTGTTTTGAAGTTGATGACCTGAAAACGTCCTGCCGTTTGTACTGATCGTTCTTTTCCAATGTGGATCCATTCAAGATCGCCGATCGAAATAGTGTGCTTATTGAATCGGTGTTGAAAAGAAATCTCTTTCTCGGTAATGACCAGTTTTCTGTCACGGATCTTATTCAATAATAGCGCTATGAATGCGATACCGACAAAAAATACGATGACATATAAAATTGGATCGCTGAATACAAGCGTAAAATTATTCTCAAAAAATGTCCCTTTCACTCCGGCATAAATGATCAATGTCACCAGATAGATCAACGCCTGTTGATAATAAAAGTCTAATTTGTATTTGAATTCACGCTGCATACGGTATTGTTTTTCTATTTTAAATATTTATTTGTAATCCTTTGTTTCGTTGATTTTTTACAATGATCAATGCTAACCCAATTTATCCTTTAGAAAGCATTACTATTTTTTTTGCAATCTCCCGCCCCGCGTTTGGTTTTCCAATCCCCAAACTTTTTTCCCGCATCGACTTTTGTTTTAGATCATCGAACAACAACTCTCGAATTGATGAAAGAAGATTATTCTTCAACTCGGAATCGGTAATCATTAATGCGGCACCGGCATCGGCCAACGTTTCAGCATTCATCACCTGATGATTTGCAGCCGCAAATGGATATGGAACAAGTATTGCCGGTTTTCCAATACGGGTTAATTCCGCTAATGTTGTTGCACCGGAACGGCTCACTACAATATCGGCGGCGGCATAACCGCAATCCATTCTATCGATATACTTTTTCACCACGATGTTTTTATGCTGCGGAATTTCGTTCGCAGACTGCTGATCTGTTTCACCCGTCTGCCAAATAATTTGATAATCGTTTGCAATAGCATCGCTTACTATTTCCGGCATCACTTTGTTTATCGATGCTGCACCAAGACTGCCTCCAAAAACAAACACTGTTCTTTTATTCAGATCAAGGTTGAAGAATGCACATCCTTCGTTTCGTGTAACAAACGATAACTCCTCACGCGTCGGATTTCCTACAACCTCAACGGACGCTGTCGATGAAAGCCATTGTTTCGTTACATCAAATTGGACAAATACTTTTGATACGCGACCCGCCAACATTTTTGTTGTTACACCGGGATAACTGTTGCTTTCGTGAACGACCGTTGGAATTCCAAGCATTGATGCAACAAACAATATCGGACCACACACATATCCTCCGGTACCGACAACAACATTTGGTTTCACTTTCGTAATAACAAAGAGCGATTGAATCAAAGAAACAAAAACTTTTAAAGGGAAAATAATATTGTCAATCTTCAATCTTCTACTGAACCCGCTGATCCAAATAGTGTGGAACTCATATCCTTTTTGCGGAACAACGCGCGCTTCGATTTTATCTTTTGTCCCTACAAATACAATCTTCGTGTTTGGATCTTTCTTCAACAACTCTTCCGCAATAGCAATAGCAGGATACAAATGTCCGCCTGTTCCGCCGCCTGCAAAAAGAATTGTCATAGGCCTAATACACTTTCCCTACTGTTGGTTCAATGTTCACCGTCGGTTGTTCTACAAATTCCCGCTCACGCGGATGAAGATCGGTCTGAGACGAAATATTCAATAACACACCAATCGCAAATGACGAAAAGATAATTGCTGTTCCGCCATAGCTTACGAACGGCATCGGAACGCCGGTTGTCGGAGCAAGGCCAAGTGTCACTAAGGCATTTGCGATCGCATACAATACAATGGTCGAGGTAATTCCAATTGCAAGATATTTTCCAAAATCATCCGGAGCATACTTCGCGATTTTTAAACCGCGCAAAAGGATCATTAAAAACAATCCCATAAAAATTATTGTTCCGATCAATCCGTATTCTTCTCCAACGATGGAGAAGATAAAATCGCCGTAGGATTCAGGAAGAAATAGATCCCGTTGTTTACTTTGTCCCATACCAACACCAAAAATTCCTCCGTTACCAAAGCCAATAATCCCCTGAAGCAATTGATAGTTTGAAGTCGATGTTACGGTCTCGTCGCTTCCGAATCCGATATATGAAAGGATACGTTTCATCCTATATGGCGCGCTCACCATATAAATGAGCAATGCCGGTATAAGAGCACATAATGAGAGAAACACATGCTTTATTCTTGCTCCGCCGACAAAAACCAGAATCATACCAAGCACAAAGATCATAGAACCCGTACTAAAGTTCGGCTGAACCATAACAAATACGACAACGAGCCCGATCCAAATCATCAATGGCATGAATCCTGTTTTGAAGTCTGCAAGTTTCTCTCGTTTATTCGCAAGCAAGTACGCAAGATGAAATAACAGCGCAAACTTTGCAATTTCTGACGGTTGCAGACTGAATCCGCCGATCGATAACCATCGTGTTGCACCTTTTACTTCACCACCTAATACTCGAGTTGCAGCCAGCAAACAAATTGACCCGATCAGCACCCATTTTGTCAATGGTTTATACTTCTTGTAATCCATATTGATCGCAAAGAACATCACCACTAGTCCGATGAGAATTTTTGTGATGTGTTTGTTCACTAAGCCGCTGGCAGATTGCATTTTCTGCATTGCCCACGTCGACGATGCACTGTACACAACCACTGTACTTGCTACCATCAAGATAAGAACGACGAACAACGTGATCCGATCAATATGATTTTTATCTGAAGCCATTTTTCTCTTTATGTGACCGTCACATATAAAGTGATAGTCACATTCTTATAATCTATTTACCAATTGTTTAAAAATTGTTCCTCGTTCTTCATAATCCCTAAACCAATCGAACGATGTACAAGCCGGTGACAAAAGGACAATATCTCCTTTTACAGCAAGCGACGTTGCAACATCAATTGTCTTTTGCATTGATTCTAAATTTGGCTTCATTTCACCGATTGTTGCTATTGTTGTTACGGGAACTTTTCCATTAAAATTCTTCACAATAATGTCAGCTGAATATCCGGTTGCAACAATCGCCTTCACTTTTTTCTTCGCCAGTTCATAGATCGTTGAATAATCATTCCCTTTGTCTTTTCCACCCATGATCAGAACGATCGGCTCATCAAAACTTTTCAGTGACATTTCAACCGCTTCAACGGTTGTCGCTTTAGAATTGTTGATATATTTTATCCCATTCACTTCGCGTACAAATTCCTGGCGGTGTTCAACACCCTTAAAATTTCTCAGTGTTGATTTGATATATGCCGGTTTCACTCCTGACAATTGCGCCGCCAATGTTGCCGCCATTGCATTTTGAAGATTATGTTCACCGTTAATCGAAATATCGCTGACAGAAATTATCGAATGAACATCGTTTTCAATTCTTGTCTTTAAGATTCCATCCTCTGCAAACGCACCGCTGATCACATCACCAACGCTGCTGAACTGAAACACTTTTGATTTTTGGCTTTTAACTTTCTTTTTCGTCCACTCATCATTCGCATTACAGATGAGAATATCATTGTCCGTTTGATTCATCACGATCCGCATCTTGGAATCGGCATATTGCTCCATCGAATTATTATATCGATCGAGATGGTTCTGCGTAATGTTCAAAATAACTGCGATGTTCGGACGAAATGTGTCAATAAAATCCAGTTGAAAACTGCTTACTTCCAGAACGACAACAGTTTCTTGATCAATGTCCAGAACGAGTGATGAGAATGCCGTTCCAATGTTACCCGCAACAACGTGTTTTTTCTTTGCATCGCTTAAAATCCTCCCGAGTAATGTTGTGGTGGTTGTTTTTCCGTTACTGCCTGTTATCGCAATAATTGAACCTTTACAAAACCAACTTGCAACCTCTATCTCTGCAACGACTTTTATTCCACGTTTTTGTGCTTCTGTTACAACCGGCGCGTTTGTCGGTACGCCGGGACTGATAACCATCAACGAACAATCATACACCCGTTCGCTATGTCCCCCAAATTCACATTCGATATTTTTGCTGAGAAGCTCCGCAATATGTTTCTGCGTACTTTCACTTTTTCCAAAATCACTGACGAACACTTTTGCTTTTTGTGAATCCAACAGTGTTGCCACCGCAACTCCGCTTCGTTCTGCACCAATTACGCTTATTTTTTTATTCCGTAACTCTTCAATATTCACGTTTCGTTTACCGCACTTTGAATGTTGTTAAACTTAAGATCATCAGTAAAATTGCAATGATGTAGAATCGTGTAACGATCTTCGGTTCCTGCCATCCAAGCAATTCAAAGTGATGATGGATCGGCGCCATTTTGAAAATTCGCCGTCCTTCCCCGTATTTTTTCTTTGTGTATTTGAAATACAAACGCTGGGTGATAACCGAAACTGTTTCCAGAAAAAAAACGCCGCCCAGAATCGGCAGGATCAATTCTTTTTTTGCCATCACGGTCAATGCACCAATTGCGCCGCCAAGCGCAAGCGATCCGGTATCGCCCATAAATATTTGTGCCGGATAGGAGTTATACCATAAAAAACCAAGCGATGCTCCGACAAGTGCTATACAGAAAACGATCAGTTCACCATTTCCTCGCAGATAGATAATGTTGAGATAATTACTGAACTCGATATTCCCTGAAACATAGACGATGATTCCAAGTGTGAAAGCAACAATTCCTGATGTTCCAATTGCAAGACCGTCAAGTCCATCGGTGAGATTCACTGCGTTGGATGTTGCGGTGATGATGAAAATGACCAGCGGTATATAAAATATTCCAAAGTTGAATTCATAATTTTTCAAAAACGGAACGGTTGTTACGGTGTTTGCATTGATCGCTTTCAACTCAGGCATTGAATAGAGAACATACCCAAGCACCAATCCGATCGTCACCTGTCCGACAATTTTATACCAACCGATGAGTCCTTCTTTTTTCTTCTTGACGATCTTGAGGTAATCANNATCATCCATAAATCCAACAACACCTAATCCCGCTGTTACAAATAGAATCATTTGCACATACGTATTTGTCAGATCTCCCCATAAAAGAACAGGAATCAGAACAGAAGCGATAACAATAATTCCGCCCATCATCGGCGTTCCGGCTTTTAACTTATGCTTTTCCGGAGAACCTTCGCGGTATGTTGTAACAATCCCTTTTTTCTTCAATAGATTTATCACTTTGCCACCAATGATAAAACTGATGAAGAGTGCTGTAATAGCAGCCATTGCTGCACGAAACGTAAGATACTTCACCACTCCAAATCCCGGCGGGTGATAGACTTGTTCGATCCAATACAAAAGATGATATAACATTAGTGCTTATCTTTCATTGTTGATTGTCCATTAGCAACGATCAATTGGTTCACAACATCTTCCATCTTCATTCCTCGCGAGCCTTTCACCAGTACAACATCTCCCCGTTTTAATATTTTTTTCAATTCCATTGCAAGTTCTTCTTTTGATTCAAAATGTTTTGCCGATACACCGAACGCTTCACTGGTATATTTTGAGAATGGGCCGAATGTGAACAAATGATCGAATTTCATTTCAGAAACAATAACACCGATATTCGTGTGTTCTCGTTTTGATGCATCCCCAAGCTCGCGCATATCCCCAAGGACAACGATCTTTTTTCCGATTGTCGTGAATGACGATAATGTTTTTAGAGCAACGATCACTGAATCAGGATTCGAATTATAGGTATCATTCAGGATGGTGATTCCATCGTTCGTCAACACTTCCATTCGTTTCGAAGCCGATGAAAAATCCTTTAACGCTTTCGCAATCTTTTTTGGTTTCACCCGTAACTGTAATCCAACTGCGCTTGCAGCTAGAGCATTGGTTACATTATGCATTCCCGGAACTCTGAGTTTTACCTTTAATAAAAACTTTTTTTTCTGCCACGTTATTTCAAAAGCGGATTGTCCACGTTCGTCTACTTGAACTTTTTTTGCGCGAATGTCTGCATTTGAAAATATTCCGTAAATTACTTGTTTCTTTAGTCTTGCTGCACCCGCTTTAAGATAGCGGTCATCACTATTAACAAAAGCAACGGCCCGATGGCTGTTCAAATAGTTGAACAGTTCCAATTCTTCTCTTGCGACGCCATCTTCATCACCGAAAAATTCCAAATGCTCTTTGCCAATGTTCGTTATTAACCCATGTGTTGGCTCTGCGATTGAACACAAGTATTTCAATTCGCCGAAATGATTTGTGCCTATTTCGACAACAGCAACATCATGCTTTGACGTTAAACGAAACAACGTCTGCGGAACTCCGATATGATTGTTCAGATTTCCTTCGGTGCTCAGCACATTGTACTTTGTTCGCAAAACTGCGTTGACCATTTCTTTCGTTGTTGTCTTTCCATTACTGCCGCCAATTGCAATGACTGGAATATCGAATTTTCGGCGATAGATTCGCGCCAATTCACCAAATGCAATTGTGGTGTCGTTCACAATAACAAACAGACATGGAAATGTTCGAAAATATTTATCGTTGTTCTTCGCCCATTCACGATGAACAACGATTGCAACTGCTTCCGCTTTAACAACAGAATCAATGAAATCATGGGCGTCAAATTCTTCACCTTTCAGTGCAAAGAAAAGATCGTTCTTCTTCACTGCCCGCGAATCGGTCGAAACTCCGGAGATCGCTCTGCGTTTCAACACATCCTGATTGACAAGTTCAGCACTTGTCATTTTTTTAAGATCCGATACGGTGATTTTTTTCATTACTGAATAAATTTTTGAACTACTTCTTTGTCGCTGAAATGAATTTTTTCTTTTCCTAATACTTGATAATCTTCGTGGCCTTTACCCGCGATCAAAATAATGTCTCCCGATTTTGCTATGGAAATTCCTTTCGCAATCGCTTTTTCTCTGTCCGCTTCTACGATCACTTTTTTTTTATCTGAAATACCTTCTATGATGTCGTTAATAATCTTCATTGGATCTTCTGTTCTCGGATTATCGGATGTTACGATCATTACATCACTGAGCCGCTCAGAGATTGCACCCATTTTCGGTCGTTTTGTAATATCCCGATCTCCACCTGCTCCAAAAATTGTGATAATCGTGTTCTTTCGGTCAGATGGAAGAACATCGTGAATAGTTTGAAGACAATTTTCCAGGGCATCCGGTGTATGTGCATAATCAACGATTGCCGTCCATCCTTTTCTTGATTGGATCTGATCGAATCTTCCCGGCGCAGGAATTAAATTTGAATATGCTGACGTTGAAACATGTAATCCCAAACTTTTCACAACACTGAATGCAGCAAGAAAATTATACACATTGAATCTTCCAACCAATGGTGTCGTTATACTTTCATTATTGATCACCGCAGAAAATCCGTTCACGCTCACCGTTACATTTTCTGCTTTTATCATGGAAGAATTGTTCACACTGTATGAAATTATTTTTGCTTTGCATCCTTTGACAATTTTATCTCCGTATTCCGAATCAACATTGGTCACCGCAATTGCTTCCTCCATCAATCCATCAAACAAAATTTTCTTTGCAGTAAAATACTCATCCATTGTTTTGTGATAATCCAAATGATCCTGCGTCAGATTTGAAAAGACTGCCGCTTTGAAAGGAATTTCACAAACTCGGAACTGATGAAGTGCATGCGAAGATACTTCCATCACACAATGCGTGCATCCTTTTTTCACCATCTGATCAAGCAACTGCTGCAGTTCTAATGATTCAGGTGTTGTATGCGTTGCAGGATATTTTTCATTTCCGATGGCATATTCTACCGTTCCGATCAACCCGACTTTTGTATTAGAAACCGATTCGATCATCTGTTTTATCAAGAACGTAGTTGTCGTTTTCCCATTTGTTCCCGTTACACCGATCATCGTCATCTTTGAAGCAGGTTTTCCATAATAATTTGCCGAGATTTGCGCCAACGCTTTTCTTGAATTGCTGACAACGACTTTCACCGTTCCGGTATGCATACACAATGGATCCGGAACAGCATTATCATCTTCAACAACGATCACTTTCGCTCCATTCGCGATAGCAGATGACAAAAATTTGTGCCCGTCTAAGCCGACACCTTTCAATGCGACAAACAGATTTTCCCGCTGAACTTTTCGCGAATCATATTGTACACCGCTGATCTTGACATCATGGGTGGTTACCATTTTCCCGTACATTGTTTGGAACATTTTGGAAACTGTAACTCCATTTAATAATTGGGATAACGTCATGATACTTTCTTATACACTAATATAATTGTGCGGTCGGAATTACTTTCGGCTCGCACATAATTGTCACCTTCACCCCTTGTTTTAACGGTGTGCCGGGAGTCGGGAATTGATTGACAACGACACCTGATCCGACAATGGAAACGCCAAATTGTTCTGCGGCCAATTTGTTCACTGCACGGCGAACACTCATTCCGCGCACTTCCGGTACTTTTACAGCACCCGAAACCACAGCTTGTTCGGTTTCATTCATCATCAACTGAACGATCGAACCGCGTTCGACTTTTTTTCCTGCAGGTGGATACTGTCGAACAACTTCTTCACCGGTTCCAATCATTTTTGCTGCAAGAGTAAATTGTTTCAATGATGCAATTGCGTCGTTCATATCTTTGCTTGTAACATCCGGAACCATGACCGTCGAACCGCTGTCCCGCTGAGTCTGCAAAGGAAGATTTTGTTCTGCAATCATTGTTTTTGCAATCAAACCGTTGTTGTTAATGATCCGTTCAGCAATAGCCTTAAAGATCGGCGCGCTAGCTGTTGCTCCGTAATATCCCCCGGCAATTGGTTTTTCAATCATTACTAAACAAACGATCTCCGGTTTTTCAATTGGAAAAAATCCTATAAATGAAGCATTGTAACTACCTTCCTCATATTTTCCATTCACATGTTTCCGTGAAGTTCCTGTTTTTCCTGCTATGCGAATACCTGGAATTTTTACCACTGTGCCACTGCCATATTCCACAACCGCTTCGAGCATTTTTTTTACTTGTTCATTCACGTTCTTTGAAATAACTCGCCGAATCATTTGTGGTTGTCCGGTATACAATTCCTGCCCATTCTCATCTTTCTCCCTCTGAACTATGTACGGCTTCATCAACATTCCGTCGTTAGCGATTGCCGAATATGCGGAGACCATTTGCAACGGAGTTACACCAACTTCGTATCCATAGGCGATAGAATTAAGTGATGCCATTGACCATTCGGAAGTTTTTCGTAGTTGACCGTTGCTTTCCGATGGAAGTTCTACTCCCGTCATCATTCCAAAACCATAATCACGCGCCTGTTTATACAATCGCTCTTGACCGATCAGATCGCTTACTTTCGCCATTACAATGTTCGATGAAAGCGCCATTGCATCGATGAACGAAACATTTTTCAATGGATGAGAATCATTGATCAGACGAAATTTTTTTCCCGGGTATTCAATTTTATATTTTCCGTTCTCTCCGTAGAAAATTTTTTCAAGATCAACCAGTTCATTTTGTAATGCCGCTGATGCTGTAACAATCTTGAAAACAGAACCCGGTTCATACATATCGGAAATGATTCGATTCTTCAGCGCATCAACATTCTGTACTTTGTTCAGATTTACTTGGGGAAAATTTGCCATCGCTAGTATTTCGCCCGTCTGTGGACGCACCATAACGACAAGCCCTGCTTCTGCCTGTGTTCGTGCAACTCCTTTTTTTAATTCTTCATCCGCAATTGATTGATATTGAAGATCGATCGTTAACTCGATCGAGTGTCCATTCACTGCTTCTTCGCGAGGATAATCGACGGAAGGACGTTTTCTTCCAAGACCATCCTTTTGCATGATCACAAAACCATCTCGACCGCGCAGGACATTGTTAAATTGTTGTTCTATTCCACTGACACCATCATTATCAATATTCGTTGCACCAAGTACTTGTCCCGCTAGTTCATCGTAATGATAGAGACGCATTGCTTCATTCATCTTTACGATGCCGCCCATTTTTTTTAATGGAATCAGATCTGCTACATCAGGACGAAGGTGCCGTTCCATCCACACAAATCGCTTATCACTTTGCAGTTTCGCTATGTATTCCCGCTCCGGCTTTCCGGTTATTTTTGAAAATTCTTTGGCAATGAATTTTGCATCTTCTCCCGCTATTTTCGGATCAGCGGCAAACGAAACATATTGTGAATTTGCGGCAAGTACATTCCCGTTTCTGTCAAAAATAATTCCACGTTCGGCAACCAACGGAACTCTTGCTTCATATTGTCTCTTTGCAATATCCTGATATTTTCCCGCATCAATTAATTGAATTTGAACCAATCGCGTTCCAGCTGCTAGGAAAGCAAAAAGAAAGATGATCTTCACCATCAACAAACGGTATTTATAATCCTTTTGCTGAGGCGTTTCTTGTGTTGTTTCGTTTTTTTTCTTGAATGGATTCCACATATTATTGATTCTGTATCCTCTGACGTTGCCGTACGCTTTGCAACCGAAAGGCTACGATTACTTGTCCAGATTTTCTTTTATTTCAATTTCTTTTTCGGAATCAACTTCAAACCACACCGGTGCTTCTTTTGGATTTGTCATTCCTAATTTTTCCTGAGCCATTAAACTAATACGCTCTAAACTTGCTTTGCGATTGATTTCTGCTTTGATTACTTCATTCGTACTGATGATCTGATTATGTTTAGCATTCAGATCGTTCACTTCTTTTGCAAGATTATTCACCGCAATGACATTTCCTACGTATAATAGAGCTACGGTCGCTGCAAGAAATAAAATTCCAACAACATTTGATGTTTTTGTTCTTTTTTTGTTGTTAATCCGGCGAACATTCTGACGCGGAACTGCATATCCTGGTACATTGGCTTGCGTGTCAACAGGAACAGAAATTGCATTGTTATAGATGGCCCTATCATTGAACTTTGGCATTTCTACTATATCAATAGGGTTATTGGAAAATTTCTTCGCCATAAGTTATGTTCGTTCTGCAACTCTCATTTTTGCACTGCGTGATCGAGGATTATTGCTCTGTTCTTGTTCTGTTGCTTCTAATGGCTTTTTGGTTACTACCATTAACTCCGGAATACGCGGTATATCCGGCTGAAATTTATTTCCCGAGGGAATAAATTTTAATGCACAGTCATTAAAAAATGTTTTTACAATTCTATCCTCTAACGAATGATACGATATCACTACAATTCTTCCGCCGGATGCAATGAATTGAAGTGAATCATTCAATATTGTCCGCAGTCGATGAAGTTCATCATTTACTTCTATTCTAATTGCTTGAAAAACCCTCGCCAGTGATTTCATTTTAAATTTTCCGCCAACGA
>DMPG01000215.1:12900-15798 GCA_003456055.1 Bacteroidota bacterium
TCTTCACCATAATGAAAAATAACATCCGCTAATTCTTCTTCCTCATACGAATTCACAACCAAGTGGGCATCTAATGATTGCCGTCGGTCCATTCGCATATCTAATCGTTCATTACCTCGAAATGAAAATCCTTTGCTTGCTTCATCAAGTTGAAATGAAGAGACACCGAGATCGAGCAACAATCCGTTAATTGTTGAAATGTTTTGCGAGCGAAGTATGGTTGCGATGTGTGCGGTATTTTCGTTCACCAGTTGAATCTTTGATTGAAATCGTTGCAGACGTTTTTCCGCTTCTTGAATTGCGTCTGTATCAGCATCAATGCCGATGAGAGTTCCGTCGTTGTTTAGCCGTTCACAGATTTTTTCGGCATGCCCTCCTCCTCCTAATGTTCCGTCAACGTATATTCCATCCGGTATCGTTATGAGATACTCCAGTGTTTCATTGAGCATCACCGGAATATGATATGGTGTATCAGACATTCTTATTTACCGCTTGTCCTTGTAGAGAACCATCAAATAAAAATTTAATTATATGTTCTCCGCAATCTTTGTTTGTTCCGCGGTGAACCGTTAATCTTTCTTTTCAAATATTTTTGACGCAACGGTCAAATAATCTTCCTGCTGACTGTCGAGATATTTTTTATACTCGTTCGGGTTCCAAATTTCGATGCGATCATATGCGCCAAGAATAAAAACTTCATTTTCAATATTTGCATACTGGATCAATTCTTTTGGGAGAACAATTCGATATTGTCCATCCAACTCGGCATCGGTTGCATATTGCATCATCATTCGGGTGAAGTAACGGTCTTTCGGGTTTGTCTGCTGTAAATTTCCGATCTCCGCTTCGCGTTTCATCCACTCATCATTTGGGTACACAAAAATACAATTCTCGAATCCACGCGTGATCACAAATGCGTTATTCGCTTCGGGGGAAAGATTCTTCCTCATCTTCGCAGGAATATTTATCCGTCCTTTGTTATCGACTGTATAATTAAATGAACCTTTGAATGAAGACACTACGGTTAATCGCCTTATTTTATTGAATATTTTTTACCCACTTTCACCCACAACTGGACACAAAGTTACGGAATTTCGAGCGAAAGTCAAGTAATTTTCACTAAAATCATTGATTTTACTAATGGTTTTTGATTTTTTGCAAAATTCAATTTTTGGGTATTAGAGGGCAAACTATTACGGTGGGGACTTAAATGTTTACTTTAAGTGATTTTTCGATTTATTTTCATTTTTTCAAATTATTTTTAATTGTTCGATGTTATTGTACACTAATCCTCTCATTCCTGATGCCACGGCACCATCAATGTTCTCTTTCAAATCATCGATGAAAATTATTTCATGCGGTTTAACATTCAATGATTTACAAACTTCTTTATAAACTACTGAAGAAGGTTTCATCGCTCCAAGTTGAAACGATGTGAATGTATGAGAAAATAATCTTACGACCGACGACACACGAAGAACTTTTTTCCAATGGCTTGGACTGGTATTGCTGAGGATTGCAATTGTATATTTTTCTCGAACACTGTGAACAAAAGGAATGATATCTTGATTGTCTTCAACAATGATCGAATCATATGCATCCAAAATCTGTTCACGCGTGAAACGACCATCAAAGAGTGGATGCAGTGCATCCAGAAATTCTTTCGTTGTCATTTTCCCGCATTCGTACAGAAGATTTATTTTTTTAACTCCCATTTCGTACGGTGCTCGTTGTTCTTTTGTCGTCAAACCAAGTTTGTTGGGAAAAGCATCGAAGTCAATATGCATCAAAACGCGTCCCAGATCGAAAAGAATTACTGTAACGTCATTATTTGTCAATCGTTCCATACTAAGCAGTTAACCTTTCAATAATTGTTATTGCATCGCTCACGCGTTCAACACCTTCGTTATTTTTTAGGAATGTTTGCAAGAACAGATTCTTTCCCTCCTGCTTTAATTGTATCTGCGGCTCTTTGATCGCAGCAACCGAAGCCATCACTTTTTGGAACTCTCCGCTTTCATAAAATAGTTTATCTTCTTCCAACGGAAGAAATAGTCTAAGCGTCCGTTTGTTCAATTCTGCTTTTCGAATATTGGAATGTGAAGCTACTACGCGTAACGATGCCATCGCAAATAGATTGTCAATTTCTTCCATACCAGTTCCAAAGCGATCGGTCAATTCTGCTTTCAATTCATCAACTTCTTTTTGAGTTGATGTTTTATACAGACGGCGGTAGATATCGAGTCGTTCCGTGTCGCTTTCTATATAGAACTCAGGAATATATGCTTCAATATCTGCTTCCACTTGTGTTTCGATGATACGGGGTTTTATTTCGAGCGCTGTGGACGCAAATACTTCAGCAAATTCCTGTTCTTTCAATTCGACAACGGCATCTTCGAGAATCTTTGTGTACATCTCGAATCCCATTTCCAAGATAAATCCGCTTTGTTCTCCTCCAAGCATATTTCCTGCACCGCGAATTTCCAGATCGCGCATTGAAAGATTGAAGCCGGAACCAAGTTCAGTAAATTCTTCAATTGCTTGCAGCCGACGAAGGGTTTGTTTGGGAAGAAGGCTGATCGGTGGAACAAGCAGATATGCATATGCCTGAAGATTTGCACGCCCCACCCGTCCACGCAATTGATATAATTCCGCAAGACCAAATTTATCTGCACGGTTGATGATAATCGTGTTGACGCTTGGAATATCGACACCCGATTCAACAATTTTTGTCGTGACAAGAACATCAAATTTCCTTTCGAGAAAATCGATCATTACTTGTTCAAGTTCGTGTCCTTCCATCTGACCATGTGCAATTCGGAATCGTGCTTCGGGGATATGCTCCTGAAGCGTTGCAGTGATCATTTCAATATTATTCACACGATCGTTGACGATAAA
>DMPG01000389.1:0-5744 GCA_003456055.1 Bacteroidota bacterium
GCTCCACTGCTGGCGGTCAACGGATTCACCCAGTTCCTTGCAATGCATCTTGGCGATAAACTCGATGAAGAAGGAAAAAGACTTCTTTCGATCATTCGAACAAATACGCAAACCATGCAGCAGCTTATCTCGGCTCTGTTGATGCTGTCAAAAACAAATAAAAAAGAATTAGAGCCATTGACAATTGATATGACCGCCCTTGCGCAAGAAACGTACAATGAGATCGCTTCGCCGGAAGCACTCCNNGAAAATTCTGATCACCTTTGCTCCATTACCTGAGGCGCAAGGAGATCAGATGCTGTTGCGGCAGGTCTGGAGCAACTTGCTTTCTAACGCGATTAAATTTACTTTAGCAAAAGATGAACGTACCATAGAGGTTGGCGGACGCACAGACGGAAATAAAAATATTTATTTTGTCAAGGATTCGGGGGCCGGATTTGACATGAACGATGCAGGAAAACTATTTGGCGTCTTCTCTCGTCTGCATACAGATGAAGAATTCGAAGGAACCGGCATCGGACTCTCCATTGTCCGCAGAGTGATCCACCGTCATAACGGTGATGTGTGGGCAGAAGGTNNACATTTTATTTTTCATTACCAAAATATTAATTAAAAACAATTTTCATATCAGTGGCTTTGGAACTATCTCGTTCTTTAAGAAAGGGTTTTTCTATGTCGGATCAAAAAGTAAATATTCTGCTTGTTGAGGATAATCAGTACCATGCGGAACTTACCTTGAAAGCGTTGACCATGCACCGCCTTGCCGAAAACTTCGTTTGGGTAAAGAGCGGCGAAGAGGCAACAGATTTTATTTTCTGCCGCGGTGCGTTCGCATCCCGCAAGATTGAAAATACACCGAAGGTTGTCTTCCTTGATCTAAAACTGCCGAAAAAAAGCGGTTTGGACGTTTTGAAAGAGATCAAATCGGATGATCGAACCAAAAATATTCCCGTCGTGATACTCTCAACTTCCCGCGAAGAGAAGGATATCATTGAGGGAAAGAATCTTGGAATGAACGGCTATGTTGTAAAGCCCGACGATTTTGAAAAGTTCTCCGAAGCAATCAAGAACATCGGATATTACTGGCTTGTGCTGAATCAAATGCCGAAAACTCAATAACGATTTTCATTTGCTGTATTTCGTTCTCTATTCCGAAGAGATCTTAGGATTCAAGGATGGAGAACGTTTTTTTTGTGAATCAGCATTGCCACGAAAGCACCAAACCACAAAATTTGCATTGTTCTATAACTTTGTGCTTTAGTGTTTTTTTCCAAGGGCATCCCTTCGGGAGCGGAATTTTTTTTTGAAAGCAACGAATATAACACAACTAATCGAAAAATATTATGATACCATCCAAAGGATATGCCGTTCACAACTCAAAAGATCTATTAGCACCCTGGAATTTTGAACGAAGAGATGTCGGCGCAAACGACATACAAATAGAGATTCAGTATTGCGGTGTATGTCATTCTGATATTCACCAGGTGCGAAGCGAATGGGGACCGTCGCGATATCCGATGGTGCCGGGACACGAGATCGTCGGAAACATTATTAAAGTCGGAAACAATGTAAAGAATTTTTCTGTCGGCGATTTAGCCGGTGTTGGCTGTATGGTCAATTCCTGCATGGAATGCAGCAATTGCAAACAAGGAGAACAGCAATATTGTGAAAAAGGAAAGACAATTTGGACATACAATTCCGTTGAAGCGGACGGAAAAACCCCAACGTATGGCGGGTATTCCAACCAGATCATCGTGGATGAGAATTTTGTTCTCCATGTTTCAAAGAATCTTCCGCTGGATGGTGTTGCTCCATTATTGTGCGCAGGAATTACGACCTTTTCCCCGCTTCGCAAATGGAAAATCAGTAAAGGACATCGTGTCGGTGTTTTAGGGTTGGGAGGGCTTGGACATATGGCGGTGAAATTTGCGGCAGCCTTTGGTGCAGAAGTAACGATGCTCAGCACCTCTTTGCACAAAGAAGCAGATGCAAAAAAACTCGGCGCACATTACTTTTGTCTCACAACGGATCCGCAGCAAGTTCGCCAGCTCAAAAATCATTTTGATTTCATTGTTGATACCGTCTCAGCAAAACATAATTACGATATGTATTTAAAGATGCTCCGCACGAATGGCGTCCATATTTGTGTCGGGATCCCGCCGGAACCAATTCAACTTACCGGTCCCCTGCTGCTAGGAAACAGCAGATCGATCACCGGATCGAACATCGGTGGCATACCGGAAACACAGGAAATGCTAAATTTTTGTGCAGAGCACAATATCGTTTCCGATATCGAACTGATCAACATTGCGTACATCAACGAAGCGTATGAACGGATATTGAAGAGTGATGTGAAATATCGTTTTGTGATCGATATGAAGACTTTGAAATAATGTACTACGTCACCCCGAACTTGTTTCGGGGTCTGTATTATGGATGCCGAAACAAGTTCGGCATGACAACACTTAAAAAAAGTTGTTATCGTTAAAAAATATTTTTCACTTATCAAACAATTTTATGATCCGTCGAATCTTTTTTTTCCTCTGCATTACTGCTTTCATCTCAACAACAAACGCACAATCTCCTTCCCCGCTGACGAAACAGCAGCAGCAATGGCTTGCCAAAGCGGAAAAACATGAAAAGAACGGCTGGGTCTACCTGCACATCGAAGGAAAACCAAAAGAACGCGGCTTCCAGCATGGATATCTTCTTGCAAAGGATATCACCGAAGGGATCCGCATTCAGCGAAAAGTGTGGGAATACGAAAGCGCTCTCGAGTGGTCGTGGATCGTTGATTGGTCAATGAAGCTATTCGCTGGAAAGATCGATGCTGAAAATCTTGAGGAGATCGAAGGAATTGCCGAAGGATTGAAAGCTGCCGGTTCTGCCGTTACAAAAGAAGAAGTGGTCATGTATAATTCCGCTTCCGAACTGCTTGGCGGCTGGTGGCCCACCGTAAAAGATTCTATCTCTCCTAATTCTCCAAATCCAAAAAAGGAGTCATGCAGTTCGTTCATAGCAACAGGAAGTATGACGGCTGACGGCGGAATTGTGCTGGGGCATAATACATGGAGCTCTTATTATTACGCGGTCTTTAATGTGGTGATTGATATTGTTCCGGAAAGAGGTCACCGCATATTAATGCAGGCCGCAGCGGGGTTGATCCATAGCGGAACCGATTTTTTCATTACCGATGCAGGTCTTGTCGGTTCCGAAACAACCATCGGAGATTTTAAACCGTTCGATCCTGATAGTGTACCGGAGTTTATCAGAATGAGAACTGCTACGCAATATGCTTCTTCCATTGACGAGTGGTGCGCAATCATGAAAAAAGGGAATAACGGCGGATATGCAAACGCATGGCTTATTGGTGATGTGAACACGAATGAGATTGCGCGGCTTGAATTAGGATTGAAATATGTTGGCTTTGAACGGACGAAGAATGGATATTTCACCGGATCGAACATTGCCGAAGATCTGAAGATTCTTCGCTTTGAAACATCAAGCAATGAATTGAACATTAAGAATCCAAACATTGCGCGCCGCGTGCGATGGAAGCAGTTGATGAAAGAAAACAAAGGAATAATCGATCTCAAAAAAGCGGAATTGTTCCTTGCCGATCACACCGACACATATTTAAAAACATCCACGCCAGGCGCACGCGCTCTTTGCGGACATTGGGAATTGGATTCGCAGACAGCAGGACTTGATGAACCCTTCTACCCTCTCGGCGCATTCGATGGAAAAGTTGTCGATACAAAAATGGCAAAGAACATGTCGTTTCGTGCACGCTGGGGATCATCGTGCGGAATGCCGTTCAACGCAGCGGCATATTTAAAAGATCATCCTCAGTTCGACTGGATCGAAGGATTGATCAAAGATCGACCGACAGAACAATGGGTCGATTTTACAGCGGGAGAAAAGAAATAATTATTTTCAATATATTCTCGACCGTTCACGGGAGAAATTGCGATATTTGTGAAACTGAGTTTCTGAATTAAAAGCTCCCAAACAGGAGTTTGGGAGCAAGATGAAATGAATTTTATTGTCATTGAAATGACAACAATTAGCTGTTTTTGAGACCGCTTATAGTATTATTTTTTTTTAGCTGCATATTGAAAGCGAGTTTTAGAAGTGATGGGGTGATAAGAGTTGTCATTATTCCCATGAACACGAGTATTGTGAACAATCTTTCACCAATAAACCCATTTCCCAAAGCTATGTTTGCAATGACAATTTCGATTACCCCCCGTCCATTTAATCCTATGCCAAGTGTCCAGCTTTCCTTTAAAGTCATTCCGGCAATTTTTCCGCCAAGTAAACCGGCAAGAATCTTTGCAAGAAATGCTGCAGCCAGTATGACTACAAGCATTGTCCAATTGGTCAATGTAGCAACGTTAAATGTTAATCCAATCGTTGCAAAAAAAATGGGGGCAAGAAATCCCATTGTAATACCGGAAGCGGTGCTTTTAACCTGTTCAAAATTCTTTTTCCCCATCACTTCTTGATTTAAAAGCAACGCTCCAAAAAATGTACCTATGATAAAGTGAAATCCAATGGCTTCAGACAAGGCTGCAAATATCAGTACATACAACAGCACGAGTGCAAATAATGATTCCTTTCCTTTCAGCTTTGAGATGATGAGATACACTGTGGCGCTTGGGATATAGAGAAATCTGATCGCAGATCGAATAATACGCCAACCGATAAAAACGGAGACGATAAATAATAATGTTTCCCCTAATGTCAACAAAATTGAAAAATTGAAAATATTATTTTCACCTTCGTTATTCTTCACCGAAAGAATTATACCGAGCGCAAAAAGTGTCAACACATCATTTGCGAGCGATGTAGAGATAATTCGTTTACCAACGTTACTATGGGTCTCTCCAATATCAGTAAGTATGCCTATGGTAACAGGAAGAGCGGTAATGGCCATGCAGAGCCCGATAAATATGGTTCGCATTATATCCAATTCCATTATTTCTCCGACAACGACGCCCACTGCAAGCGGGATAACAAACCCGACAATGGAAATCCAAATGTTTTTTCTGCCAAAACCATCTAATACATCGTCAATATCTGTTTCAAAACCCATCAAAAAGACAAGAAGTAGAACACCTAAATTAGCAATTGTCGTAAGTTCGTGATTGATGCTGACGATATTGAGCACCGAAGGACCCAAAAGAATTCCGGCAAAGATCTCACCGATCATTGCCGGTTGATTGAAGCGTTCAGCAATTTCACCGGCAATTCGAGTTATAATCAATAACAGAAGTATGGTAATTATTAACGGCATAGGGAGAGTTAACGTTGAAATTATTATCTTAGAATAAGCACTTTTTTAATTTAACCTGCAAATAAATTTATGATTTAGCATTGATACAAGTCAATTTAATGCTGAAAAATTCTCCAGCAGTCTTGTTTCATTAAAATCTTTTATTGCCTTTTAATTTCTCTTTTTGCAGCTTCCCCTATGCAAAAAACAATTCTGCTCTACGGCGGTGCAATGGCGGTATTACTCGGCATCCGGAATTTTGTCGAATATCGATTTTATGTTCGGGATCTTTCCATTGAATTCTATATCGGTGTCGTTGCACTGATGTTCACTATTCTGGGCGTGTGGGTCGGCAGACAATTGACCGGGAAAAAACCATCATCGTCGATCCGAATTTCTCATTCAACGAATCGAATCTTGAAAAACTCGGGATCAGCAAACGGAAATTAGAAGTGCTGGAACTGAT
>DMPG01000389.1:5797-7767 GCA_003456055.1 Bacteroidota bacterium
CTTTTCCGAAATGGTATTAGTTCTCTTAATCGCGGTTCACGAAGATAGAGTCCTCCCCACAATAAAATTGCAACGTAGACCGAAAAAAGAATGTGGGAAAACAACGGATTTTCCAGCCGCACATGCGTTGCAACCGCTCCCCCAAGATACCCGGTCATTACTATCATACCAAAAACCGATGTGCGGGGAATAAGATACAACACAAGACACACTGCCTCAATAATTCCAATAGTGACAACGGTGCTATCTGGATATCCAAGTTGAATTGTTCCTTCAATTGCATGACTTTCCCTCAATAATTTGATTCCTGTATCAAAGATCATAAAAAGCACCGCAATACCGCTGAGGGCATACGATGTCCAGAGTTTTGATTTTGAGATCGGTACAACTTCTGTTGATGATGACATATTCTGTTTCTCCGTTCTTTGATGATGAAATTATTGCTTATGACGTTATTTCAACATGTTTCTTAAAATTATCCAAAATCATTTGCCATCCGGCTCTCTGTAACTCCGGTGTATTTTCTGTTTCCGCTTCGAACGTTTCAACAATCTTCACGCTCTCTCCAAAATTCGTAAATGTGATCTTTGCCGTTCTGCCGTCTTCCATCGTATACGCAATGGTTTTGTGTAATTGCACTTCATCGTACATTCCGATAAAATCAAAACTGGCGCTGCCGTCTTTCGCAGACATTCTTGAAAGAAATTTTCCGCCGACCCGCAGATCGTTCTCCGCATACGGGGTGTGCCAATCGGGAGATCCAGTAGCCCATTTCGTGATGTGTTCGGGTCCATTCCACATCATCCACACTGTTTCGATCGGTGCGTTGACTGTCGTTTCGATAGTGATTGTCTTTGCCGTATTGGATGTTGTCATACTTACTCCTTAATAGAAAATGGTGATGCATCTCTTCATTCAGTAGTCGATTGGCGGAGATAAAAATTGACAGCGTTATTTCTCAGAAATCTCTTTCAATTTTTTCAGCGCGTTCGGCCACATTCCGTCAAACATCGTTACAAATTCCTCGGCGATATTTCCTGTGAGATCGATAAGTAATTCAGTGGCGCCATTTTTTTCCGAGAAGGTATAATTTTCAAGCGCTCCGGCCCAAGCCTTTGACTCTTCGCTTGAAGTGTCTTCCTTGCCGTTCTGCATAATACCGAGATGTTCGATAGAAATAAATTCATGTTTCCTGTTTTCTTTTATCCGGCTTACCATTCCCGATTCTCCTTGTTCGCTGGGGCCAAGAAAAAGAATTTTGCTTCCCTTATTCCAATCACCTTTATAGTGGGAACCGGGCGAGAATGCTTCTGTCCATAGACGATACGTTTTATCATCAAGCATCGTACTCCACACTTTGGCTGCTGGCGCATTGATGACAATTGAATAATGGAGTTTTTGCATAAAATATATCCTTTCATTGATGAATTGTTTTGTAATGAAGTGCAATCGCGCCGGAACGAAATCTTTTTGAATCGATGAGTTCCAGTGTATATTTACCTCTTGATTCGAATAAGCGGGGACCTTTTCCTGCAATGACCGGATGAACAACGATATGATATTCATCGATCAGACCGAGCTGCATAAGAAATGCAGCAATGCTCAAACTGCCGATGGAAATGTTTTTTCCTGGCTGTTGTTTCAATTTCATGATCTCTTCTTGAAGGTTTGAACGCAGAAGCGTCGTGTTGTTCCATTCCACACTCTTTAATGTTGTTGAAAAGACGATCTTTGGGATCGAATCATATGTGCGGGCAAATTCGTTGACAACTTTCGATTCCGATTGATTCACCGCGACGTCGTGCCAATACGGATACATCAACTGATAGGTGTTGCGCCCAAGAATATCGATGTCTGCATTTCTCAGTAGCCCGGTGAAGTACTCGTGCAGTTCATCGTCGGCAATCCCATTGGTATGATCGCACACGCCATCGAGCGTTATATTGATTCCAAACACTACTTTTCTCATT
>DMPG01000395.1 GCA_003456055.1 Bacteroidota bacterium
TCTTTTGCAATCGAAGCATATGATACCGCCCCCTCAATGGTAACTAAAATTCCTTTGTCATTCATTGTCAATCCGGCGGCGCAGTACATTCCTGAAATTCCGATGCACGTTCCAAGTTCAACAGCAGTTGTTGGCTGCAACGAACGCATAATTTTAAACATCAACGTCAGCCATCGTTCTGAGCGGCTATTTTGCACGCTGATCGTGCTGATAGAGACTTTTTTTTTCATTCCATTGGAAGATTTTGGAACTCCTGCTCCAAAATCATCAATTTCAATTATGGTATTTTGCTGACGAAGTTTTTTCCGTTGAGCGCTGATTTTTTCTAACCAGAAATTTTCTTCCGTTGAAAATTTCTTCTCCAGCCATTCTTCAATACATGTCGCAAGAATCTCTGCGCGAGGATGATTCACTGTGTGAAGATTATTTTTTGCTTTAACGATCGCCGGAACCGCAAGAATTTCTTCAGATCGGATCAACACACGATCGATAAATTTCTTCACGCTGGCTCCACATACGAATGTGCAATGACCTCACGGACAGTCTTCATCAATTGGATTTCCTGCTCACGCGTACTGATATTTTTTGTCTCGATCGGCGGATTGATGACAATTTCGATTTGTGACGGACGAATATCAAACGAACCTTTCGGCAGTATTGAGTAACTTCCATTGATGGCGATCGGTACGATCGGTATTCCGGATTTTGCCGCCAATGAAAACGCTCCCCGTTTGAACGGAAGCATTTTTCCGTCACGAGTTCGTGTTCCTTCCGCAAATAAAAGTACTTGTCCTCCTTCACCAATCGCTTTTGCGGCACGGTCAAGCGATTTCATTGCATCAGAACCTTTTTTACGGTCGACCATGATATGATGTCCCCATCGAAGTGCCCATCCCCAAAACGGAACGTATGACAATTCTTTTTTGAACATAATTCGGATGTGTGGAAAAGTGCTCATCAATACAGGAATATCGAACATACTCGCGTGATTGCTCACCAGAATATAATTTCCGTACCGATCGACATAGTCCATTCCTTTTACAGACAATGTTATTCTGCATAGGATAAGGGAAAGTGTTGTCCAGGTTCTTCCACTCCAAAAATAGATCTTTCCGGAACGATCGAACGGAAGCGAACATATTGCAATGATTGAAAATGGTACAACGGTAATCGAAATAACAATGAGTCTCAGAATCGTAACGAACCATCTCATACGATATGCTCCGCAGCGTGTATTCGTTTTTCAATGGAAGGATGACTATAGAATAAAAATTCAACGAGCGGATGCGGAGTTCGATCAGCGAGATTCATTTCGGCAAGCTTATTCATCGTTGAAATGAATGCCGGCTTGTTCTTTGTCTTTTCTACCGCATAGTGATCCGCTTCAAATTCGTGTTTGCGCGAAAGAATATTTCCAAATGGCGATGTAATAAGGGAATAGATACTCAGCCATAACGTAAGTAATGGAAGAGCGGCGATCTGACTGATCGATGTGAATCCAAACCAGGACAACGATGCCGAATATGCCAGCGATGTAAGATACAATCCAAGAAAGATACTGACCGTTCCGACAACGATCCCTTTCCAGATATGTCCGTGAGAATAATGTCCGAGTTCATGTGCAAAAACGGTTTCGATCTCAGATTCAGAAAAATTATCGATCAATGTATCGCCAAGCAATATTCGTTTTGATTTTCCGATACCGGTAAATGCTGCATTCGCTTTTTTTGTCGTCTTGCTCAGATTGAACGAATAAATTCCTTCAACGATCATTTTTGTTGGTTTCGTTAACGCTAGAATTTTTTCTTTCAACGGGGAATCTTCCAGCGGTGTCAGTTTATAGAACAGCGGAAGGATCACGATCGGAGCAATTCGTGAGAGTCCGATAGAAACAATGAATAATGTAATTGCAACCGGGAGCCACCAAAACAAGTTAAAAGTTAAAAGGAAAAAATAAAAAGTTATTGCCAAAGGAATAAAGATCGGAATAGCGATCAACATTCCTTTAACATTTTCCCACAGCCACTGTACGAATGTTTGATTTGAAAGTTTGTATTTGTGCTCAAGAATAAATCCGGAATAGAAACTGAATGGGAATGAAAAAATTCCGCTGATGATTCCAAAAACCGCAGAGAAAATTATTACAGTGAGATATATATTTGATGAAATGGAACCGGCGAATTGCTCAATTAAAAGAGTATAGCCGCCGGCAAGCAGTCCAATTGTCAACAGAAAAGAGATCACACCGCCGACAAGAGACACTACAAGCTTGGTTTTATTGTAGCGTTTTACATCATGTGCGGTCTCATTCATAAACAATAGGAATATCATCCCGACAAATGTCGGAGACAACATATGGATATTTAGAAAATTGAGTAAACCGACAGTGAAGATTGTGGATTGGTGACCTGTGGTTTAATGAAAATACAAAAGGAGAAAGGAAAAAACAAATATTGTTTTTAAGCAATACCCTTTGATTTTTTGGAAAGAATATGAAACCCATGATAAGTTTATGGCTTGCACTATTTGTTATATTAAACACAAAAACGCAGAGCCAAATCCGCGTTTTGTGTTTTTCTTAATGCTTTTGTGTGAGATTATCTTATTTCTTCTCGGTTTTTGCATCCTCTTTCTTTCCGAATTTTGATCGCAGGTCTTCCAACGAATACGAACGTTCTTTGAATGGTTCGGTTTCCGCTTTTTTCTTTGCGGGGGAGGCGATGCTTTGTTGTGACCGCATGGAAAGCGCAATACGTTTCAATTGTTCGTTCACTTCCATCACTCGCACTTTTACAATCTGTCCGACCTTTACAACAGTCTTAGCATCTTCTACATAGCGGTCAGCAAGTTGAGAAATATGAACAAGTCCATCCTGATGCACACCGATATCGATGAATGCACCAAAATTTGCAACGTTCGTAACAATTCCTTCCAGTTCCATTCCCGGCGTTAGATCGGAAATTTCTTTGATGCCGTCTTTGAATGTTGCGTATTTGAATTCTGCCCGCGGATCGCGCCCCGGTTTTTTTAATTCAGTAATGATATCCCGCAATGTCGGTTCCCCGACGGTTTTGGTAACATATTTTTTGATATCGAGTTTATCAAGCGTGGAAGGATTCTTCATCACTTCATCGAACGTCAGTTTAACATCGCTCAGAATTTTTTCAACGATCGGATAACTTTCCGGATGAACTCCGGAACCATCCAGCGGATTTTTTGCATTTCGGATCCGTAAGAATCCCGCTGCTTGCTCAAACGCTTTCGGTCCAAACTTTGGCACTTTCTGCAACTCCTTTCGGCTTTTGAATGCGCCTTTTTCGTTTCTGTATTCAACAATATTTTTTGCGAGCGGCAGATTTATTCCCGCAACATAACTGAGCAATTCTTTCGATGCCATGTTCAGATCAACACCAACAAAGTTCACGCAGCTTTGAACTGTTTCTTCCAATTTTTTCTTCAATAATTTTTGATCTACATCATGCTGATATTGTCCTACTCCGATCGATTTCGGATCGATCTTTACCAATTCTGCAAGAGGATCCTGCAATCGCCGTCCAATGGAGATTGCGCCGCGAACGGTGATATCCAGATCAGGAAATTCACCGATTGCAACTTCGCTTGCTGAATAAATAGATGCGCCGGATTCGTTCACGATGACCTTGGTTGGTTTTTTCTTTATTCCTTTTAACGCTTCAACTATGAACTCATCGGTTTCTCGGCTAGCAGTGCCATTGCCGATCGCAATCAATTCAATGGAATATTTTTCGATCAGTTTCTGTACGATTTTCTTCGCTTTTTCCCGTTCCGTTTCGCCGGATGTATGCGGGAAAATAGCAATGTATTCCGAGAATTTTCCGGTCTCATCCATGACCGCAACTTTGCATCCGCTTCGAAATCCAGGATCTACGCCGAGTGTCGGCTTCATTCCTGCGGGAGAGGAGAGAAGCATCTCGCGGATGTTCGATTCAAATGTTTTTATGGATTCAAGATCAGCGATCTCTTTTTTTGTCAGGCGAACTTCTCCGACAATGGTTGTCCGCATCAATCGTTCGAATGCATCTTTCACCATTGCAGAATAGAATGTGCGTACCGCTTCGATGTTGGATTTACTTTCCTGGGATTCCAAAAAATGATGGACGAACTCTTCATCAAAATGAATCGAAAACGAAACAACATCCTCTGCTTCACCACGGCGCATGGCCAGCATATTATGCGGCTGAATATCCTTCACTTTAAATTTGTAATCGCGGTACATCTCGTATTTTGTGGTACCAACAGGAAATTTTTTTGCGTCGATCGTTGAAACAAAAACTCCTTCCATTAAAAGATGCTCCCGAATATGCTGACGATATTCTGCTTTTTCTGAAACTTCTTCGGCAAGAATATCGGCTGCACCGGCTAATGCCTCTTGAATAGTTTTGACATCCAATTTCTTTG
>DMPG01000063.1:0-1759 GCA_003456055.1 Bacteroidota bacterium
CACAGTTCGCTTAACAGATCGGCAAAGCGAACAAGTGATGTCAGCACCATATTATTTTGCGACATTCGAATGGAATGATGATACTGCATTACATCCAAATATTCTTTTGGCAGCCGCCACTTTTGCCCAAGCTGATATCCGATCTCTGTATGAGAAATTGCTAACGTTTGCATTTCGGCGTCGATGTCGGTAATGGATAAATCCTGAATCAACGATTCGACCATTGCATATTCCTTGGGAAAATATTGGATCACCACCAGTTTTCCCATGTCATGTAGCAATCCGGCAGTATACTCTTTTCCTTCTGTAGGAAATCGAAAACGATTGGCAATAAGACGGGAGATTGAAGCAGTGACAACGGAGTGCTTCCAAAGTCTCCACAGTGTTTCGTTTTGATCGGAATTTAATGATGCTAAACGAGCCTTCATTTGACACGTTAACAGAAGATGACCAATCTCATCCAGCCCAAG
Source organism: Bacteroidota bacterium (assembly GCA_003456055.1). Taxonomy (GTDB): domain Bacteria; phylum Bacteroidota; class Ignavibacteria; order UBA10030; family UBA8401; genus UBA8401. The sequence goes on from DMPG01000063.1 coordinate 471, forward strand.
CATCGTGAGAGCACTTCCGATGCTATTAATATTTGTACTCAAACCATAAAACGGAGAGTTTGCAATATGGAGGATCTTAGCAGTTAATGCCTGATCTGACTCGATCAATTGTGTGATCTTCTTTGTCGCAACGTTTTGATTTGTCATTGTTTGAAGGATCTCAGCAACGACCGGAGGAAATGAAACGACCTCGTTGATTCTATTTATTTCTGTTCGTATGTCGCGCATAGGTAATTCTTTTCTAATGTTGTACAATGAAATATTTTTTAGGGACATCATTTAGCACAATACTGCAGCGGATTTGGCATCATCGTATATCCATCGGCAATACTAATATTTGATATCTTCCCTTGATTTCGCAGATCAAATAATCGTTGAACGATCTTGTCACGAAAATCTGCCGGTAACACCGGATTGATGTATATTCCGGTCCCTCCTTCAAAACCAGCCGGAACATTTACCCGCCATTTCAGCTCAACGTGCCATGGAATTTTATAGACAGCATCAACCGGTGTATAGAACCATTCTTCATTGCACGATAACTGACTTCCCATTGCTGCGTGGCAAGCATGAACGATGTCGCTGAATCCACGTAATTCTTCTTTGGAATGCTGGTACGGCCGCGTTGCAACCGATTTGGAATAGATCTCTATCGTGGGAAACCGATGACCAATGCCGATAACGGCAATGGCATGATCATTTTGAGCAAAGACAAGGTTATGCTGCGAAGCAAGATTAGCTCCGAGTTCATTGAACACATTCGGATCTTTCAGTACCATTTGTACTTTGTTGGTGATGGTGGCCCCCCATTCGTCAAGCGCGCATATCTGCTTGTGCAAATGATCGATCGATGCACCGGCAGGTTTTAACCAATTTTGGAACACGCTGATGTACCGAACGTAACGGTTCATTTCAAGCATGTCTCTCATTGCATCAACGGTGAATTTAAAGTATTGATAATGTTCTTCCGGTGTAAACTCTCCCGATGAACAAAGCTGAGTATCAAATTCTGCATTATCGATATAGTGCCGCCGTCCGAGGATCAGATCATGACAGCCGCCAAAGAATCCATCGATCACCGTTGCTTTGTCGAACTGCGTTTTGGAATTCAGGTGTTCATCAGTAATTCCTGATTGACGCATCTTAAAATTGGCGATATCTTCAACATGCTGCGCTCCGTGGGGATTTTCTAAATAGAGGTCACGCCATTGTTCTACCGATCTCATCAATTTGTAATTATAATTTTTTTTCCAATAATCGATCGTTACGATCTCGAACATATTTGCAAC
>DMPG01000063.1:1789-3999 GCA_003456055.1 Bacteroidota bacterium
AACCGTGATTTTTCCGGTGCAATTGAAGTATAACGGCCTTCGCAAAAGATACAGTGCGGTGGATGTACAACACTGCCGATCCGCTGTGCCGTGACAGGAATGTCATTACTGATCGGTTTGCTCCCTCTTCCCGGAACCGACCATACTTCAGCACCGCTAAACGGATTAGTCTGTTTTACGGTTCCATCCGGCATAGTGTGATAGTATGAACTATAACTTCGTGAATACATATTTTTAGAGTTTTAGTATTGCAAAAATATTTTATCGTTTAGTAAAAGAGAAACATGAAAAATATCACATCAATGTCATTTCCCGAAGGGATGGCTTTGCCACTGAACGGAGTTCCGATGATTTTTATCGGAACGAAGTGAAGAATCTGGCACGCGCGTTGGATTTTTTTCTTCCCAACGCCGCTCCGTCCCAAAGGGATGGCTTAGCCAAAGGGGTCCTTCGGACTAGCAGATTCTTCCGCTTCACTACGTTCAGCGTCAGAATGACAATAGACAACTGCCGTTTTACGGTTCCGCTTTTTGAATCCCGTAAAGAGCGGAATCAGAAAACGGGACATCCCGTACAGCGGGACAATTTTTCAGATGTCTCGTTTAATAAAAACAATCTCCCGATAGCATTTATACTTCTAGTTCTTTACCTATTGATCCATTCAAACAAAGATTAAACCGTTGAACATCATGTTTGATACGATGCTCTTCTCCCCAGTCGCTCCAATGAACATCCGAGATATCCATAACACGTAATGAGTATGGTATTTTTTCTAATATCGATTTTGAAAAATTGATCGATGGAATTCTATGGTAGGCTGCATTGATCAATCGTTGTTTTTCTTTATCGTCGTGTGATATTTTCAATGGTGAAAAGAAATCATAGAGTTGAGGTGTTCGCTGCTGAAAATGTTTCAATAGTGTTTCAGTTTTTCCAACCAAAACAAAGGTGTTCCAAAAATATTCACTGATGTTTGAGTGCGACAACGCGAAACTATGAGGCTTCTCAATAAAGGAATTCACGTTGTACATACTCCCCCGGTCAAAGGATTGAACCTCGTCTCCTTGTTTCATCCAGCCATATCCATCATCGAATTGATCAGGACGGACCCCTAACGCAACAACGATCTCCGGATTCTTGCTGACAAACGTGTAGGCTCTTTGTACATACTCCATGAATTTTGTTTCATCGAGGATGAAATGATCTGAGGGGAAAATTGCTGCAACAGACTGCGGATAACGACCATGTAACTGCACTACTGGAAGAAGAACTGCCGGTGCTGTTTCTCTGTTGCATGGCTGGACGATAATGTTTTCCGTTGGAAATGTATTGAGTTGTTCACGTACGAATTGATGATGCTTTTCTGTCACAACAATCAACATATGCTTTCGATCGATAAGAAGTGTTACCCGATCGATTGTATGCTGAACCATTGTTCGTGAGCCGACAAACGCACAATATTGTTTAGGACGATCGTGATTGTACAACGAACGGGTAAAGGCCTTCAATCGAGCCCCACTGCCGCCGGCAAGAACAATTCCCCAAAGATTGTTTTCAGATAGTTTATTCATAAAAATAATTCCTGAACAATGAGCCGAATGACGGATATCATTTTCGCCGAAAACGTTTTACTATTTGCTGTTCAACATTTTCCAGGAGATAAAANNTACCTATACAATGTTAATGCCATAATGGGAATGTTTAAGACTCAAAAAATCCAACAAATCATTGATGAAAATGAGTTTTTCTAAGAATGCGGATATGAAGGTATGGGATTGTAGATGTAGAATATTAGCCAAACGTACAAAAGAATGGTCGTTGGAGAGACTTGCTTAGGTGTTAAACTGCATTCCTCAGGGAGTTGGAGACCTAACGGAGTTTGGGAATGAGCGAGGATAAAAGATGATTGTCCCGAAGAGTATCGCCGAGCTCTGGTCGGNNACGGCACTGTTAAATTGTAAAGATGTAACTGCTCAGCGTATATTTATTCATACTCTAAATTGTTGAAGTCATACGATGAGTTACTTCTTTTGGTTTATCAATACTTTCAATTATTTCCATAAAAAAATACTCACTCATCGTATGACCGGGTAGTCCCGCAAAAAATAATAAAAACGCCGAACTCTCTACGAGCCGTAGGCTGTTCGGCGATACAAATAATAGTTCCTGACATAGTCTCGACTCCTTTGGAGCAATGACAATACTATCTT
>DMPG01000234.1:0-853 GCA_003456055.1 Bacteroidota bacterium
TGAATCCATTGCAACTGTACGAACACGATTTTCTCCAAGATGCTGTTGAACTTCTAAAGTAAGTTCTTCTTCCACACCTTCAATATTTGTACGGGGGACTTTAATTGCGTTTAAAATCGTTGGTGGTGTTCCGTCAGAAAAATCAATATCAACAACCGGACCGATAACCTGAACAATTGTACCTTCGTTCATTGCATTCCTTTCACATTTTCAGATAGTTTGTTATTTACTTCAAAAGTGTAGTAAAATATGGAGATTTGAGAAGATAATCAATGTAAAACTTTAGGAATATTTAAATTTTTGATTTCCATAGCATTTAATTTATGATGATTTAATCTTCCTTTTAATGGAATCTATAATGATTTTCCCATGAAGACGGCCATTTTCAATAAAAATTGAATTATTATTCTTCCCAGCTATTACCGAACCGGCCACATATAATCCCGCCACATTTGTTTCTAACGTTTCACTGTTTTGGTGCGGAGATAAATCAGTTCCGGCTATCTCAATTCCGCAAGAACGGATAAAATCATAATCTGGATGATAGCCAGTAAGCGCAAAGACAAAATCGTTTTTCAATTCGAGATAGTTATTGTTTGCATTATGCAGAACAACAGTTCCTTCTTTAATTTCCAACACGGTGGTATTAAAGAATGCTTTGATCGCACCTTCTCTTATTCTGTTTTCAATATCCGGTTTTATCCAATATTTAATTTTATCCGAAAGTGAATCACCACGATGAACAAGGGTTACGAGTGAACCATGACGATACAATTCAAGTGCAGCTATTGCAGCAGAATTTTTTGCTCCAACGACGAGAACATGTTGCTGATAAAAAGAATACGGTTCGTTA
>DMPG01000234.1:862-8079 GCA_003456055.1 Bacteroidota bacterium
TTGCAAGAACTACCGTTTTTGTTTCATACATTGATTTTGTTGTTTGAACAAAAAAATAATCACCGTTCTTTGTAATTGAAGTCACTGGTTCAAAATAACTACATTGAAGTTTATAGAAATCTGCTACTCGCGTGTAATACTCTAATCCTTCAGCTCGAACAGGACGCATATGTGCCGAAGTAAAAGGCAGCCCGCCAATTTCTAAAAGTTCTGGAGTAGAGAAAAATGACATCTCTGCAGGAAAATTTTGGATTGAATTAACAATGCTTCCTTTTTCAATTACTACATAGTTCAGTCCATTTTTCTGTGCTTCGATCGCAACGGAAAGTCCTGAAGGTCCTGCACCAATAATGATGATGTCAAACATACGATGAGAGAGATCAATAAATAAAAAGATCCGTCAATGAACCGACGGATCTGCTGTTCGTTAACCTAATATAAACATTTTCTATTGCAGTTCAATTCCTTGGAAGATTATACTTTTTAATCCGGTCATACAGCGTTGAACGATCTACACCAAGGATTGTGGATGCTTCCTTGATATTTCCATGGGTCCGTTGAAGCGTTGCTGTGATCGCCTGATTTTCGATCTCTTCCAGTGTTAACTCCGGTGGAACGGACCATTGTTTCTTTTCGTTTCCGTGGGTATTGAGAAATACAAAATCATCCTCGGTCAATACTTTTGTTTTGCATGTTACTATTGCTCGTTCGACTGCGTTTTCCAATTCACGAACATTCCCCGGCCAATTATGATTCAGCAATATTTTTAAAGCGCCTTCTGAAATATCATTCACTTCTCTTCCTAACTCCGGACCGATATGTTCGATGAAATTATGAACAAGTAATGGTATATCCTCCTTACGGTCTCGGAGTGACGGAAGATGGATATTGATTACGTTTAATCTGTAAAAAAGATCATCTGGGAAAATTCCTTGATGCACCGCATCTTCGAGATCCTTGTTTGTTGCCGCAATAACTCGAACATCCACATTGATCTGCTCGGAACCACCCACTCGGTAAAAATTTCTTTCTTGTAATATGCGTAACAAATTCAATTGAAGTTTTGGAGAAATGTCGCCAATCTCATCAAGGAAAATCGTTCCTCCGTCAGCGATCTCGAATTTCCCTTTCTTTTGTCCGGTGGCACCGGTGAATGATCCTTTCTCATGGCCGAATAGTTCTGATTCCAACAACGATTCTGTCAGTGCAGCGCACGAGACTCCGACAAACGGCTTGGTTGATCTGTCACCGGAAAAATGAATGGCTCGCGCGATCAATTCTTTTCCAGTACCACTTTCACCTTGTATCATAACTGTACTGCGTAAACTTGCCACCTCTTTGATTAAACCAAAAATTTCCATCATCTTTGGGTTCTTACTGATGATATCGCAGAAACTATATTGTTTTGTAAGTTTTTTTCGAAGAATGGAATTTTCACGCTGCAAATTTTTGATCTTGATGATACGACTTACTAAAAGTGAGATCTCTTCAGGATTGCATGGTTTTACAATATATTCTTGAGCTCCTTCTTTCATTGCAGTGATTGCTGTATCGACAGTTGCATACGCAGTCACTATTATAATCGAAGCTTCTGGTTGAGTTTTTCGAATTTCCATCATTGTTTCAATTCCATCATACCCCCCAGGCATCTTGAGGTCGACGAAATAGATCGCATATTCCTTTAGTTTCGTCTTTTCGATCGCTTCCTTTCCCGATTCAGCAGAATCGACAGAATACCCGTCTTCACGCAGCCATGCAGCAAGTGATTCACGCATCACTTCTTCGTCGTCAACTACCATTATATTCCATAGTTTTTTCATCGTTAAATCTCCATGCCGTTACCACGGCGTATATGTTTATTGATATCTTCGAAGAGTATAGAACAGTTAGCACATAACTCTTCTGTTTTTTTGTCAACTTGTTGTATCGCGTTCGATAAGGACATTGCACATCGAGCATCAGAACAATGGATTAACCCGAATGTATGCCCGAGTTCATGCACAGCCTCTTTCATAACACGATGAAGGAAAAGATTTTTATTTTCAGGAAGATGATAAAATTTTTGATGTAAGCGTGCCAATGAAATTGCAGCAACAGGTCCATTCAACTGGGCATGACCAAATACAAAACTTAACATTGGTATAAAAAGATCACAATTTGTAATTCCTAACACTTTTTCCGCATCCTTCGGAACTCGACGAATGAGATCTTTGAGAAATGGAGTTGAATTGTATTGTTCAGTTTTTGGATCAAATGCAGATACTGCATCTGCTAGATTTGACATTCGCTTCACTTCGTAGCCAAATATTTGCCAAATACAAATTTCGAGCGTTGACATCACATCCTCATCAATGATTCCAAACGGAGCAAGATAGATTGCCTTCACGCAATTGTTCCTGTTTTTTCAAATTCACGTTGTTCTACCGTTTTCGTCTCATCAAACGGTAACGTCACGATAAATGTTGTTCCTTTGCTGAGTTCACTTTTTACGTCAATATCTCCTTTGTGTGCTTCGATAATGCCAAAGACTACAGCTAGTCCAAGACCAACTCCTTTCCCTTCACCTTTTGTTGTGAAAAATGGATTGAATATCTTTGAAAGATTTTCCTCTGAAATCCCATCTCCGTTATCCGATACTGATAACAATAATTGATCTTGATTTGCATTGACTTGAGTCTTAACAATGACTTTTCCATTTAATTTTCCCTGTGCTGCTTCTGCTCCATTCAAAATTAGATTGATCACCACTTGCTGCATTTGGGATCCATCGCAATGAACTGTTGGAAGATCAGATTGAAGATCTAATTCGATCAAAACAGCAGATAATTTTAATTTATGTTCCAGCAGACTAACAGTCGATTTGATCATTGTGTTAAAATCAATTTTTGATCGAAATGGTTTTGAACGACGAGAGAATGCTAACAAATCTTGTACGATCCTGCCAACTCGTGTTGTCTCATTCACAACTTGAGAAAGATATTTTCGAAATTCTTCTACCCGTTCTTTTGGCACTCCCTCTTCTTTCATTATTCTCTGCATTAGCATCGCTAAGTTGAGTACCCCAGAGATCGGATTATTGATCTCGTGTGCTACACTGGCTGATAATTGGCCGAGCGATGAAAGACGATCGCTATGCAATAATTTTTGATGGACGACTTTCAATTGATCGGTACGTTCACGGATCTTCATTTCAAGACCTTCGGTGAATTGATTGATCTCTTCCAGTGCTGATTTCAACCGGACGCGCATAATATCAAATGATCGTGCCAATTCTCCCAATTCTTCACTGGACTCAATGACAATCGGTTTGTCCAATTGCATTTCGCTGACTAAATGTGTCCCGGCAATTAAATGTTGGATAGGTGCATCAATGAAGTGCTTGGTGAAATAAATGATAAATAAACTCATGACAATCACTATTGAAAAAGATATCAAGATAACACGCAGTTGCAGTTGAGCCATTTCGGCGTCCACTATCTCAAGTGTCATCGAAACATCGAGAACACCAAGAACATTCTGAGAAGTAGGATGAGCATGACAATCAGCTTCAGTACAAGACGGTTCATTATAAATTGGAGTAATCATTGAAAGTGTTCGATGTTTATCAGGAGTTGAATACACTCGTGCCCGAGTTGGAAAATCCACTTTTACCAAAGGTTGTTCGGCAGAATGGCACATGAAACATGCTTCGGCATATTTGTCGACAACTCCAGTATCCGATTTAACCGTTGAGAACATTATTCTCCCTTCTTTATTAAAAATCCGGATTCTCGTTATTCCCTGTTTTAAAGCTATCGTTTCCATTGTTTGATATGCTGATTCACGTTGATCTGCAAGCATTGCATGCCATGTAGCACTAGAAATGCTTCCAGACAATTGATCTGCACCAAGCATCATTGCTTCTAGTAGCTGTTTTTCTTGTGTTTTGACGTGAATATAACTTGCTATGATTCCAACTATTGTCATGATAACTGTGAACGAGAGAATTAGTTTCTGCGAGATTTTTTTCGGGGGAAGCCGTAATGCTTTTTGTTTGAGATTCATAGATGCACTTTCATACAATATTCTTTTGTTTAATATTGCATCATTCGTGCCATGGTTTTTTCAAAATATTTTTTTAGAAATACCTGATTTCAATGAAATTTGGAGTTTTTTTAAAATTTACGTCTTACCTATTTCCACTTCCTGCTAGTTTGTACGTTGAATTTATTTACTACAATTTATGGCAAATCTCTTTCACAAAAGAACTGAAAAACTATCAATGAATGTTCAAAATTACAAAGACAATAAATAATTATCCTGTTGATTTTTCCTACGCGTCGTGGAGGAATTTCCCACATACAAGAATCAATTTTGAATGTTGAATTAATTTGGAAATCCTTATAACCTTTTGTCATTTAACTATTTACAAGATATACTCTAAATGCGGCATAGCATTTGTCATATATATCAATGTAATCGTTCTTACACTAAAAAACGACAACAACAAAAGGAGACAAATCATGTTTAACTCAATGGATTCTGAAACGCTTTGGTTAACAATCACAAACGTGAGTTTAGGAATTGTAGCATTAGTATGTATCATCGCCGTAGGTGTTGTAATGACAAAAGAAATACTTGCTGCTGTCCGCAGTAAAGTACGCATACCTCAACTTCAGGATGATCATTCATTTATGCTTCGCGACCTTGGTATCACTATGGCTGATGGCGGCAAACGCATTGATAAAAATGAGTATGCAGAGCAATATAATTTCGATAATGATGGTAAAAACATTCAACGCTCTGAAAATTAATTCAGAACTTTTGGAACGAGAGGTATACAATGCGATGTCCATTTATACGAGAAGCACAGGTCAAATTCTGTCGCGCTTCGGTATATAAAAAAATGATCGTGCGACTCGCAGAGCAGCCGGAGAATGAACGATGTTCATCCCCAGAATATGTCAATTGTCCAGCAGCAAAACAACATTTAGAAGAACACCCTAGCATCGATCATTGTCCTTTTCTCAATGAATCTCTTGTACAATATTGCAGTGCTGCTGCTGTAACGAAGTACATTCCATATAGCGAATCAGCAATTTCTCAATGTGGAACGGATAGTCATAAGTATTGTGAATTATTTCTTGGGCTATCCCAGTCTGCTGAACCTATCACTGAATCTGAAACTCGAGATTTCTGTATTAACGGTATCCATCAATATGTGGACGATGTAAAGATTCCTGGAAATCTCTTCTTTTCACCTAACCATATGTGGATGGATGTTGGAAATGACGGCATTTGTCATATAGGCGTTGATGCATTTATGACAAAGGTGTTAGGATCGGTCGATCACATCACTTTTATTACGACCAAGGGATTTCATCGTCCGACTGTTTCATTTTCGGTGAAAGGTGTGGATATACAATTTGTTTTTCCTTTACAGTTAAACATTATCAGAGCAAATACATACTTACGAACAAATCCGGAAAAAATATTCACTGATCCGTACACCATTGGTTGGTTATTTGAAGCGACTGCAGAAAAAACAAAGCAACGCAACAACAAATTCGATGGTTTGATTTCTGGAGCTGATTCGTATACGTGGATGAAACAAGAAATGAAACGCATGACATCACTCGCCCACAAAATATCGGCACAACCTGATATGCGAGGAGCAGTTTTAATGGCAGATGGTGGAAATTTCCAATCCGGAATAGCCCAACAATTATTGAGAGAAGAACTTCTAAAACTCCATAACGATTTTTTCTCACCCTTAGCAGGTTGGAATAAACCAGAATGAAATCAAAAAGTATTTTAATCGCAGGCATATTGTTCGGATTGTTCATCGGATGGTATGTCTTTCCGTTTGTGTTATATCAACGAAATGAACAACCGATCCAATTCAGTCATTTGGCTCACACCGGCGAAAAAGGAGGAATGGCTTGCGAAGATTGTCATTCAACCAATGAGAATGGTCGTTTCCAAGGAATTCCTGCAGTTGTAAAATGTTCTGAATGTCATTCAGTCCCACTTGGAACGACTGAGAACGAAAAACGATTAGTTGAAGAATTCATTACTCCAAACAAAGAGATTCCATGGCTTGTGTATTCCCGTCAACCTGATAATGCCTTTTTCTCTCATGCACCGCATATTAAACTCGGCGAAATGAAATGCGAAGATTGCCACGGTCCGCATGGAAATTCCGAATTCTTAAAGACCCATCAGACAAACAGAATTTCCGGTTATAGCAGAGATATTTGGGGTGAAAATATTTCAGGAATTTCATTGGTTAAATGGGAAGGGATGAAAATGGATAAATGCGTTCGCTGCCACGAGGATAATGACCGCCGTGACGGATGCGTTGCATGTCACAAGTAGATAAACGGTGGAGTTCACCATAAAAGTGAAAAGTGAATTCATTAAAATCGAATCGAAAGAATTTTATGTCAAAAATAATTACGCGAAGAGATATTCTCAAATTCACTGGTGGTGGAATTCTTGGGATCATGTTTTCTCCACTCCCTTGGAAACTGCTTGATGATTCTTCTATCTGGACGCAAAACTGGTCACTTACTCCAAAACTTTCACACGGACCAATCGTCACTGCATTTTCGCATTGTACAATGTGCAATGGTGGATGCGCGATAAAAGCGCAATGTATTACAGGCATGCCGTATTATTTAAGCGGGGTTCAAAATCATCCTCTTACCCATGGAACTATTTGCACTCAAGGATTAGCAAGCCATCACATGGCTCATCATCCGTTGCGTATCGTTCATCCTCACAAGTTTGTCGGAAAGTCCAGCAGCAGTAACATGGTTGCCGTTTCGTATCAGGAATCCTTGGATGAAATAACAAACCATATTAAAAATGCAAAAGGATCAATTGCAATTCTTGATCAGCAGCCAAATAGAGTAATTTCGGAAATCTATCGAGAATTCTTGAGTAAGACAAAAAACGGAAAGTATATGACATCTCCTTCTCAAGAACNNGTTGTATATGACATCTCCTTCTCCAGAAGATGGAATGATCATTGCACTAAAAGAAATGATAAATCGCTCAACCGAATCGTTCGGATTTGATTTTGAGAATACGAAATTGATCTTATCGTTTGGTGCTCCGCTGCTTGATGGCTGGGGAACACCCGGAAGAATGACGGCATTACGAAATTCAAAAAAAGTAAAGTTTGTTCAGATTGAGAGCCGATATTCACGAACGGCAATGCAGTCCGACCAGTC
>DMPG01000234.1:8101-12199 GCA_003456055.1 Bacteroidota bacterium
TAATTAATGATGGACTCATTTCTCATCAGATTCAAAATTCAACAGTTGATTTTGCTAAATTCAAAAATACTTGTAAAGATTTTAATCCGAATAAAACTTTTTCGGTTACCGGTATCGACCCAACGATAATACAATTAATTGCACATGAAATTGCGAAATCAGAATCTGCGATAGTTCTGAGCAGTGCTGATCCGGGTGGTGGACCATTTGACCAAGAAACTGAAAAAGCGATTGCATCTCTAAATCTTTTAATTGGTAATGTAGGGAAAACCGGTGGTATTGTTTCTCGCAAAGAAATACCAGGATCCAAAACAAGACATCTCCATAATCATTGGTCAGACATTCCTGATCATTCAATAAGTGTATTGATCGTAGATGGCGCTGATTCAGGTTATGCTCTTCCTTGGTCATTAATCAAAAAAAAATTAGTTCAGGATAATAATTTTGTTGTAACTTTTTCTCCCATATTGAATGAAATCTCAGCTCATTCTGATTATCTAATTCCCTCTCCTGCATATTTAGAATCAATGACTGATGTACCCACTTCAATTGGAAGTAATGTTGCGACATTTGCACTTTCAACTCCTCTTCTCAAAAAGCAGGATTTTACAAATGAACCGATCGATATAATTAAAGAAATTGCATTGCGATCAAATATTTCGATTGAAATTCCATCAATTGAAGAATTGCTTAAACAAAAAGTTGAAGCGATACATTCACAGAAACGCGGATCGATTTACGTCTATTCAGACCAAAGTTCAGTGAGTGTCAGAGACATTTCTTCGGCTGATGAACTTTGGACTAGACTAAATGAAGGAGCTGTATGGATCGATGAATCATCCAACCAAACGCCTCCTAAAAAAATTACTTTTGCTTTAAATCCAGAGTTATCCCATGAGAATAAAACCGATTGTTTTCCGTTGGTTGCCTACGGCTGGCGTTGTGCAACTTCAACAGCACAGATCTCTCCTATTCTCAGTAAAGTATTTCAGGAAACCGAACTTCGAAACGTCAATGGAGTTGTGTCGATTAATCCAACTACCGCACAACAACTTGGAATTATGCACAAAGACCAGGCAACACTTTCAACAAAGAACGGAACGATGAAAGTATTGGTTAAGGTTGAATCAACGGTCCGACCCGGTATTATTGAAGCCTCGATCGCTCCACTTTTAAACGGAATCGAAACTCCACTACATCCGAGTGGAAAGAACATCTTGAATCTCTGCGAAGTTACAAACAACGGAACGTGGAGAATAACCACAGCAAATCTACAGAAGGCGTAACAAATGGAAACAACTATTGAAAAAAAACAGAAATATGGAATGGTGATCGATCTTGACAAATGCAACGGATGCGGCGCATGCGCGGTTGCGTGTGCAGTTGAAAATAATGTGCCACCGGCATTGGAAAAAATGAATAAACGAAACGGCCTTACATGGCTTAATATTTCTACAGTTTCAAATAATGAACAATTTCCAAAAAGTGAATCAGTATTCATTCCGATGATGTGCATGCAATGCGAAAAAGAAACTCCATGCATGACAGTATGCCCTCAAAATGCAGTTGATATCGATCCATCCACAGGAATTGTAGGGCAAGTACCACAGCGATGTTTAGGCTGCCGTTATTGCAAGACCGCATGTCCATATCACGCCCGCTACTTTAATTGGTGGGATCCGGAATGGACAGAAGGAATGAAACAACAACTCAATCCTGATGTTGCTCCACGCATGCGAGGTGTGGTTGAGAAATGTAATTTTTGTCACGGGCGATTACATATGGCAAAACAAAAAGCAGCAGCAAACGGTAGTCGAGAGATCGATCCGGAAGATTATGTTCCTGCGTGTGTAGAATCCTGCCCGAACAAAGCAATTACGTTTGGGGATCTGAACGACGCAGCATCGAACGTTGCACAATTATCAAAAAGTGAAAATACATTTCGTTTCTTATCACGTCTCGGTACGGAACCAAAAGTATATTATCATTCAGAAAAAAAATGGGTCCGTGCAATGGCTGAAAAATCATTAACTCGCTCTCATCAGGAGGGATTCAATGGATAAGATACTAATCCCCAGAGGGTTACAACGAACTTCATTTGGAAATTTTTTGCTTTGGATAATCCCATGGTTTGCATTATTGTCTCTGGGCGTCTATGCAATCTATCTTTGTTTGGCTGAAGGTTTGTTCCATACAAATATGGACAACCGTTTTGCGTTTGGAATTTGGATATTCCTCGATCTAACCGTCATTGCACTTGGTGCGGGAGCATTTTTTACGGGCTTCCTTCTTTATATTCTTCACAGAAAAGAATTGAAAGCGGTAATCAATAGTGCGGTTGTGATCGGTTTGATTTGTTATAGCGGTGCAATACTTGTATTAGCGGTCGATGTCGGACAGCCTATGCGTGCGTGGTTCACATTCTGGCATCCAAATACTCATTCGATGTTGACTGAGGTTACCTTCTGCCTCACCTGCTATCTGATCGTTTTATTGATCGAATATGTACCGATTGTTTTGAAGAACAGACAATTGCGACAGATCCCAAAATTTCTCGTGTTTGAATTTGAATTGCATAAACTTATGCCGGTGTTAGCTGGAATCGGGACATTTCTTTCATTCTTTCATCAAGGATCGCTCGGCGGATTGTTCGGCGTGCTGCGTGGAAGACCANNCAAGGTTCGCTCGGCGGATTGTTCGGTGTTCTACGTGGAAGACCATTCGCATTTCGAGAAGAGCTTGGGATATGGCCATCAACATTTTTTCTGTTTGTTATTTCTGCAGCAGCAGCCGGACCAAGTTTCATTATGTTAACGACACTGCTCGTCGAAAAAATTACAAGGAAAAAATTAGTAAAACCGGAAGTTTATAAATTTCTCGGAAAAGTCTCCGGTATAATGTTGATCGGATATGTTCTATTGAAATCGATCGATACGCTCATCTGGATCAACAGCACTTCTCCAGGAAACGGTTTCCCGGCATTTGAGTTTTACGCAACACAATCATTCGGTTCTTGGATACTGTTTTCAGAAATTGTCATTCTCGGGTTAATTCCTGCTTTGATTTTACTCAGTAGTCGTTTACGTGAAAATCGAAAATTATTATTCGGAGCGGGATTTTTAGTCTGCAGCGGCATCATGCTCAATCGATTTGTAATGACGATACAAACACTTGCACTTCCAACATTACCATTCGATGAATTTCTGACCTATTCACCAAGTTGGGAAGAAGTTGCTACGTTCTTGTTTGTAATAGCATATGGAATGCTTCTTTATTCTTTTACATACCGATATGCTACACTCTTCCCTCAAGAACGAGAATTGTCACTATTGAATGGTGAACTATCCTCACAGGAATTTGCTGATGGCGTAAAACAAAAATCATCGTGGCAGCCAAAGTTCGTTTCAAATTTGATCAATAAATTTGCATCATCAAAATTATAACTAAAGTTTAATCGGAGCTAATTATGTTTCCTTGGGTATATGAATTTCACTGGACAGTATTCCACATTGCTTTTTTATTAATATTTTTTTCAATTTTTACCGCTGTCATAACAACTGTTATTATAGCAGTGCGCAGAACACAACAAGCAGAAAAATTACAAAAAATTGAATCAATTCTATGGCATTCCGATTTTGAAGATCTTCCTCCATCGGCGAGAGTTTGCAGACATGAGATAAATGGTGATGTTCAACATCGTATCTGCGATCAAGGGTTCGATTGCAGATTGTGCAAGGTTCATCCTTTGTTAGTGGCAAAACAGACTAAAATTCCTATGCTGCAATTTGAAGTGCAAGGATTCACGATGCCTCCGTATCGATTNNGTCATATGTGGGTTCAGCAAGAGAACGACGGAACATATAAAGTTGGAATCGACGATTTCGGAACCAGGATCATCGGTAAACCGTATTCGGTTGAGCTTCCACCGATTGGTTCACGATTATCAGTCAATGGAAAAGGATTAGTGGTAAAGAAATCAAATGCAAATATTCGAATTTTATCTCCCATTGACGGTGAAGTAATAGAACATGGTGACTCTGAAAAAGGATGGTACTTAAAAGTGAAAGCAGATAATCCGGATAATGTTATGACTCATCT
>DMPG01000136.1:0-2333 GCA_003456055.1 Bacteroidota bacterium
GAATGGGCGTTTCTCTTGAAACATGGATTCAACGTCGGATAAATTTACTGTTGCGGGATCAACTTCAACCTGTCCAAAGTCCGGGTTAATTGTTGCATTCAAAATAAGATTGCTGCTTAAACCATATCGAATATCTGCTCCGAGATCCGATGAATATCGTGATCCATTGTTGAAAGGATTTCCCGGTGCAGGGTGAGTGTATTCTGCTTTCGATGTAGCGAAGGGTAAAATCTCTAATNNCGGCTTAATTCCTTCAATGCCGACGAGTTCTGGAAATCTTGAAACATATCCGCTTTCCATTCTTGGAGTGTACACAAGATAATCTTGTTCGTTTTTTCTTCCGATATCACGACGAAAGTTTATTCCCCAAACTTGTTGATCTTTATCTTGAAAACGAAGTTGTGAAAAAGGAATCCTCATTTCCACAGACCATCCATTTTCATCAATGGATGATTTCCCTTCCCAAACACCATCCCAATCAGAGTCATCCCAATCATCATTATAGAGAACACCGTCAGCGAGTGTTCCAGAGGGACCAACCACAAAATAATTTCCGGTCCGTTTATCACGATATGGATCAAGAAAGACACCAAACCAATCAGCTGTATTCAAATTATCGCGGCGATCGAGAAGTCCCATGATCGAATCAGGAGAAGAATCATACATACGGGCGGCAATATAGATCGCATCATTGTCGTACGCAATCCACACTTCCGTTTTTTCACTCGGCACCGATCCTTGGTTGGGATCTTTTTGTTTGAAATCAGAAAATGGTTGATGAGCATTCCAGATTTTTTCTTCTAATTTCCCGTCAACGAAAATCTGCTCATTAAGTTTAAGCGCCTGAATTTGCTGCGCGGCGTTTGTAAGTGTTGCAATCACTGCAATACATAATACCAAACGGTAAATCAAAATCATTGCTCCTCCTTAAAACTTAAAAGCGGCTATAGTTATGAAAGCTACGCCGCTTCTGTACGTTTGTTGCACTACTTTTTTATATTATTTTTTCTTGATATCGATATACCCATTCACTGTTTCCAGTATAATAGTTTCTCCCCCGCCATTTATGATATAGCGACCACGAATTTCTTCCCGGTCATCATCTTTTTCATAGGATTCCGCTTTAAAATCAGACCGAATTTCATATTTTGATTTTCGTGAAGAAGATCCCCAATTATCTCGTAATCGAATTGTTGCTTCAATTGTGGCTTTTGCATTTTCAGGCAACGAAAGTCGAACATCACCGCCTGCGGTTTTCAGTTTGCTGCTTCCTTTTCCGCTGGGAATCAATTCAGCGGTAACATTTCCCCCTGCAGTGCTGGCTTCAATCGATCCAGTAATATTCTTTAGATCAATATCACCACCGGCAGTTTTTGCTTCAACGGTTCCGAAAGCCCCTTTTAAATTAAGATCTCCTCCTGCCGTTCTAAGATATGCGCTACCGCTTACTTTGCCAACTCGAACATCGCCGCCTGCGGTTGAAAGTGAAGCATCTCCGCCAATATCACCAACCTCTATATCTCCACCCGAAGTTCGGGCATCAAGTTTTTTTGCAACTCTTTCAATGCTAATATCTCCACCGGATGTACTCACCGTTGCTTCACCATTAACATTTGCCAGTGTAATATTCCCCCCTGAAGTACGAAGATCAGCTTTGCCTTCAATGTCGCCTGTCTTAACATCGCCACCCGACGTGGACATGCTGACCGTTCCTTTTACTTTCTCAATTGTAATGTTTCCGCCTGATGTTGAACCTTTTACATCTGCTGATATATTTCCCTGCAGTTCAATATCACCGCCCGATGTTCTAAGATCCAATTTCGTCTGCGAGGGAACGGTAATCATAAATCTTCCATCGCTATGATTTCCCCATTTTGGACGATAGGAGACTCTCACTTCATCACCGGATTGGGTTATCTTTACAAATTCCATATCCTCATCATCAATTCCATCGACAACAACGTTGATCTCGTTCTTTTCTGAAGAACGAATGATGATCTCACAGCCGCTGACGGAAACCTCTAACGAACTTCCTTTTCCAACAGTGAATGTTTGTTCTTTGCGTGACTGCAAGCCTGAGCCTGATGAACTGGTCACCAATCCTGCATGTGAACCTGTTGTTCGTGGTGGTTTTGGCGCTTTTGGAACTCCTTGATCACTTGCAAACATCAATGCATATGTAAATACCATGCACACCATCAACAACTGAATACGTTTCGTTTTCATTGATATATCTCCTTTACTAAGTTGACCGCACGACTGCGGATATAGTTATTTTGTTCTTTTTCAATTTGTAGTTTTAATGCTGCAATTGTTCTTTCATCAAATTTTGT
>DMPG01000136.1:2417-11362 GCA_003456055.1 Bacteroidota bacterium
TCGCTTCGTACACCAGGATTCTCATCCGTTTGAAGTGATTTTATTAAAACAGTTTTAATCGATGGATCGACGATTTTTTTGTTTTCAGATTGATTTCGGATGGCATTAACCGATGAAAGGCGTACACCAACATTCGATTCGTTCAACAAGGCATGCGTAAGTAATTTCTGAATTTCAGGATCATCAATCTTTCCTTTAATGTGCATCGGAGCGACTGCATCAAATTCAAATTCTATTTCGCCATCGCTTGCATCATTGTCAATGAATCGCACATTGGAAATGGTTGTTTGCGGTTTCGTATCTGTGGAATTTGAGACCGGCTGGAAAGCAAATCCTTGGGTATTCGATTTCGGCGAGGATAAATAATATCCAACTACCATACCAACTATTAGAATAACTGCACTGCCAAACGCAATTTTGGGTTGAAGAAATTCCGCAGCAACACTAATAATTTGATTACCAATTGATTTTCTATTCCGCTCTTTGCGTAATGCTTGGCGTAATTGACCACGGGCATCATTCAACAGATCATCCGAGGTTTTTGAAGACGTATTCTTCGAAATGAATGTCTTCAGTTTTCTCAACTCTTGATATTCTTTATTCAAATCCGGATGCTTTTTTAGATACGAATCGAGCTTCACCTGGTCCTCGCTGCTCAGATCGCCATAAATAGAAAGCAGCATCAGTTCTTTGTATTCGTCTTTTTTCATAATTATTCTTCGTATAAATCTTTTAATTGTATTCTCATCTTTTGTGTCGCTTCAAATAGATATTTCTTTACCGTTCCTTCAGCACAACTCATCATTATCGCAATGTCTTTTATCTTATAATCCTGATAATGCCGAAGTGTAAATACCAGTTTTTGTTTTGGAGATAGATCTTGAAGTGCATCTTCAATTCTTAGCGAGATTTCATTCCCATAGGTTTGTGAATCCGTCTCAACATCACTGACTGCATGCACAACAGTCGTTTCATCATCATCTTCATCATCCATTGAAACGTGGGATATCCGTTTTTTCTTTTCGCGATGTGTTAAGCAAACATTGGTCGCAATTCGGAATATCCACGTCGAAAACTCGCTTTGCTGCTGGAACTTTGACAGCCCTTTAAAAACGCGGATAAACGTTTCCTGATAAATATCTTTTGCATCATCGGCACAGCGGGTATAACGGGATGCAATATTAATCACATCTTTATCATATCGAAAGATCA
Organism: Bacteroidota bacterium; assembly: GCA_003456055.1. Taxonomy (GTDB): domain Bacteria; phylum Bacteroidota; class Ignavibacteria; order UBA10030; family UBA8401; genus UBA8401. Next base: position 3,630 of record DMPG01000136.1, read on the forward strand.
GCTGCTCAAACGCAGAATAATCCCCTGCTTTAGATTGCTCTATGAGTTCGGTATCCGTTTGCACCATATGAATGCGTTTATCTATTAGACTTTTGATGCAGCGAAAAGGTTGTGGTACAATTGACTGCTGATTCAGTGAACCGTATATTATTGAAATAATGGTGAATTTACGATGAAAATATTGTTCGGTTGCATTTTGTTTTTGCCAATTCTGACGATTGGACAACTGCGGGAATTTAACTTTTATATAGAGAGAAAGGATTCGACTGTTACATTCCGACTCACTTCTATGGAGACTTTTCCCTGTTTAGGGTATTCAATCAGAACTTTTGAGATGTGGAATCATGATACGTTGGTCATTGAAATTCGGGGATTCGTTAAGCCGTCGAATTGTTATTCTACAGTTGATGCAGCAAGGAAGATTCAACCGATCAGAGCATTACGATCAAAAAAGTTTGCAGTAAAACTTCGATGGAAAGAAAAAAGCGATCTGTGGCTCGTAGATGCAACTACTGAATCAGTAACCGCAAAAGAAAAGCAGGTCTCTTTTACTTCGTGGTTCCGAGATTGATATGAAACCACAACACCAAAAGGAATATTTTTCGACTTCATATTCCCCTTTTTATTTTTTGGATTTCAACGTTCGCCGGAATGACGATAAACGTATCGGGTTAGTTTGTCTAAAAAAAATCTCTTGTTAATTTTTACGAACTGCAGGATTGCTTGATTCGATCTGCAACACTCTTCTCTTTGGAAAATTCTTTTTTTCCTGTAATTGAAACTGCACATCAAAAACTACTTCCGAAGCGCGTTTTTTACCGTTGTATGTTTCCGGTGTCCATTTTATTTTTCGAAGGGTGGATTTGACCGAACTACTGAAAATTCCGTAACCGCCAAAATCGATAGAAGTGACATTGCCAAGAGAATCAATTTCAACACTCACTCTCGCAATATCTTCAACTCCGGCACGTCGTGCTATTTCGGGATAGACGATAAGACTCTTCAGTGAATCCCAACCGATCTCCGGCTTAGCTTCCACCAGAGCGTCTTGCGAATACCCAAACGAAACTAACAACAAAATTGACAAACAAATTGTTTTCATATTACGCTCCTTGTAAATAATTACTATGGAATGTCATTGAATTTCGATAGAGAATCAAGTCTAAAATCAATTCTTCAATAAAAAGAAATGAAAAAGCATTTACTGTCGGTGCAGATATAAAAGAAATGGTGGATATAAAAACCGAACAAAGATTCCCCAATAATCAGCAAGAATTGTTTTACAAATTTTTGAAAAATTATTCACCAGATTACTGAACAATAACATTAATTATGGATGAATACTCGGATTTTGGATGAGGATTAGAAAATTTGGGATACGGATCTAACTGCAAAAGCGAGAGACCAACGGCTACAGTATCCACTGTAATATGTCGTTGTGAATATCGGTCTACATATCCATAAATAGGGAGGTTAATAAAAACGGTATCCTGGTCATTTTTTTTGATCCAAAATTGAGCCTTCGCAACACCTTCCCATTTACAAAAAACACCTGACGGACAACGACTATCATCAAGAACATCTTTGAATCCAATTGAAATATTTTTTGCTTGCAGCAAAGTATCTTTACCAAATTTTAAATTAACAATGTGCGATGTACCATAATTTTGAAAATAAATTCTTTGAATATTTGTAAGCCATAACGAGTCTGTCTTGCCATCCGATTTATGAATGATCATTTTCATCTGACCAAAACTGATTGTACACATCAATAGTGCACCTGTAAAAAATAATGGTAGACGCATAAAAACTCCGTTCTTCATTTGATCAACATTAGTTTCTTAGTCATTGTTCTGCCGTTGTATTTTACATCGAAAAAATAGGAGCCGCTGGAGACGATCTGTCCGGCATCATTTCGTCCATTCCACACAATCGAATGCAGTCCGGCATCCTGAGTCCGTTTCTCAAACGTTCTAATAACCCTCCCCTGCACATCAAAAATTAATGCTTCCACTTCACCGTGTTGAGGTATTTCATACTCAATTTTCGTAGTTGGATTAAAAGGATTGGGGTAATTTTGACGAAGGGTAAATGAAAAGATAATCTGCTGAATCAAATTCTGTTGTTGAACTTCTGTGGTATTTCCAACAAATTTAATCTGCGTGATATCTTTTAGTGAGTATGATTGTTTTTTGCCGTCTTTGGTATAGATATGCAGTGTATCTATTTGAGCGGTAACTAACTCCACAATAACGTTTAGCAAGAGAAAACAATGGATAAAATTTCTAAACATAAATTACTCTAATCGTATACTGTGAATATCAGACAGAATTGAACATCACTATAAAATGTACCGTTGGTTTTCGCTAAAAGCAACCCCAATAATCTCTCCTTTCTTTTTCCAATCACTTCACCTATATTTCGGCAAATAATACCTGCAAAATCATCGGAGAAATTATGGCTTACGAGACACTGTTACTCACCAAAGAAAATGGTTATGCACTCATTCAAATCAATCGCCCTCATGCATTGAATGCTCTCAACTCTCACGTAATAAAAGATCTATATAACGCGCTGTTTGAGATAGACCATGATGATGAAATGAAATGTTCTATTGTAACGGGAAATGAAAAGGCGTTTGCCGCCGGTGCTGATATAAAAGAAATGGCAGATAAGAACGGAAAACAGATGTTCAATGACAATCAGTTTGAATCGTTCTACAAAATTCGAACAATCAAAAAACCGATCATTGCGGCAGTGAATGGATTTGCGCTTGGCGGAGGTTGCGAACTGGTAATGGCGTGCGATATGATCATTGCCAGCGAAACAGCAAAGTTCGGCCAGCCGGAGATCAATCTTGGCGTTATTCCCGGAATGGGGGGCTCGCAGCGTTTGACGCATGCCGTTGGAAAATATCGTGCTATGGAATTGCTCCTGACCGGCGATATGTTCTCCGCAGAAGATGCATTACAATGGGGATTAATAAACAAAGTGGTGCCAAGTGAATTTTTACTTGAAGAAGCAAAATCTCTTGCAAAAAAAATTGCAGGCAAACCGATGATTGCTGTTCAGATTGCAAAAGAAATGATCTGTAAAGCACACGATCTTTCTTTACGCGAAGGATTGGAATATGAACGAAGAAAATTTGCTGATCTCTTCGACACTGAAGACCAAAAAGAAGGTATGAAAGCATTTGTGGAGAAGCGAAAAGCGGTGTGGAAGAATAAATAATGAAGTATATAAGTCGTTGAGTCGATGAGTAAAAAACAGTGGAGGATACAGAGTACACAGAAAATTCTTCTCAACTAAATATCATTAACAAACATTAATTGGAACTCTACTATTTTTTGTGTATCTTTAACCGTTGCAAATATGCAACACCGCATCTGAAAATCTAACACTGTCTCAGAAGCGGATATACGACACGCTTCTCTGATGGCAATTCGCATTAGGATTTTCCTTCCGCACACTGCATCCAAAAAGCAGCGAGTCATTTTTTAAAACAACATTTGCCTTACATCAACACCCTGCGACTATTCTCGTTTGAGATTCTTCGCACCGCTCAGAATAAGAGTGATTTGTCTGTTTCTGCGCTTTGTTTACGGCAAATAATAAACAAAAGGATCTAAAATAATGGCTTTTCAAGCCCTTGGTCTAAACGACCGACTTGTGCAAGGTATTCTTGCGACCGGGTACTCTACCCCAACAGAAATTCAAGCACGTGCAATTCCGCTGGCGGTAGCCGGCAAAGATATTATCGGCAGTGCGCAAACAGGAACAGGTAAAACTGCAGCGTTCACTCTTCCGATCCTGAACCGCTTAGCGGGACAGACGGAAAAATCGCATCACATTAAAGCGCTTATTCTTACACCAACACGCGAACTTGCACAACAGATAGAAGATGCCGTTAAACAATACGGACGATTCCTTCCGGTGAAAGCTCTTTCAATTTATGGTGGAACAAATATTCAAAATCAGTTAAAACAATTATCACGCGGCGTAGATATTCTTATCGCAACACCCGGACGTTTGATCGATCACTTAGAACGTAGAAGTGTCAATCTCTCGCAGGTAGAAGTACTGGTGCTTGACGAAGCGGACAGAATGTTCGATATGGGATTTATCGACGATATGCGATTGATCATTAAACAAACACCCGCTACTCGGCAGACGCTACTATTTTCTGCAACAATGGGAAAAGAAGTACGTGCACTGGTAAAGAACATCCAAAAGAATCCGGAATTAATCGAAGTTGGTCATCAACGCACGCCAGCAACAACAGTAACGCAGCATTTTTATTCCGTTAATGACGATAAAAAGCTGAGTCTTCTTCTTCACATCCTTCAAACGAAAGAATTGGACTGTGTGTTGGTGTTTTCAAAAACGAAAGTCGGAGCAGAAAAAGTTTCGAACAATTTACACAAGAACGGCGTTAAAGCTATTTCAATTCATTCGGACAGGACACAGGCGCAGCGACAACGAGCACTTGCCGGATTTAAACAGGGTCAATACAAAGTATTGGTTGCAACGGATGTTGCCGCTCGCGGAATTGACGTGGAAGGAATTTCACACGTTATTAATTATGATATTCCGACGTATGCTGAAGATTATATCCACCGTATCGGGCGAACAGGACGTGCACTTTCAACCGGTGATGCAATAACATTTGTAACGCGAAGTGAAGCACGGCATGTAAAAAAGATCGAACAGTTCATCGGGAAAAAATTCGAAATAAAAAAATACCCTGATTTTGACTACAATAAGGTAGAAGAAAAAGTTGTTAAACACGCTGGCCATTCGGAAACCGAGCATCAATCAGACGATGAGCCAAATTTCAACAGAGAACATCGGGGAGAGAACAGAGATCGATTCAAACGAAATGACCGCGGCACGGATAGGCGTTCGAGTTTCGGCAGTCGTCCGGATCGACGCGAAGGATTCAAACGAGATGATCGTCGAACAAGCGGCAGTGGATTTGGCGGCGGTGAGAAACGAAGTCCCAGTTTCGCAAAACGTGATTCATTTGGCGGAGATCGCAAAGAAGGCGGTTTCCCAAAACGTGAATCGTTTGGCGGAGATCGCAAAGAAAGCGGTTTTCCACGTCGTGAATCATTTGGTGGAGCCCGTAAAGAAGGTGGTTTCCCAAAGCGTGATTCATTCGGCGGTGGTCGCAGAGATAGCGGTTATCCTAAACGTGAAACATTTGGCGGAGAACGTAAGGATAGTGGATTTGTAAAACGCGAGTCATTCGGCGGCGAACGAAAAGAAGGCGGATATACTAAACGAGAATCATTCGGCGGAGAGCGTCGAAGTTTCGGTAAGAAACCTTCGTTCGGCGGCGGCGAGCGTAAAAGTTTTGCCAAACGGGATTCATTCGGCGCAGGCCGCAGAGAAGGCGGTGTTGCAAAACGTGAACCGTTTGATGCACAGAAACGAGAACATAATTTTGAAAAACGGGAATCGTTTACCGAAACAAGAGGATTTGACAGACCGAAACCGCACGGCGGTCCGGAATGGAAATCATTGATTCCAGAAGAAAAAGAATATAAATCGCGCGAACACAAAGTCGTGCGTAAAATGGTTAGCAGAAAAAAGAAGGATTAGTAACCCTGGTATTTATGCTGGTGAGTCACGCTGCGCTTTGACAAAAGCGTGACTTAACGAAACTAAAAAGAAGCAGCCGGAAGCGGTTGCTTCTTTTGTTTTAAAGGAACAAGTTGAGAGAAAGCAAAACTTTCAGTATGTTTACATAACGATGGGAGAACATATGATACTTACAAAAACGAAATCTCATATAAAAATTAATCGCAAGGACTGGAAAAGTATGAAGACAAATCCTGCATTAAGTGAAGCAATTGAGCTTCTAGAAGATATTTCCGATCTTGAAAAAGCTAAAAAAATTCATGGAAGAAGTGTAACCATAAAAACATATTTAGTAAACCGTCAAATCAAACACACCCCTAAATCCCCTCTCGCCAAGGTTTAATCAAACACACAGAGGGGACTTAAATTTCCTCCAAAACCATTTCTCGGATTTAATTATGGATTACTCTACAGTCCTCTACTCGGTTTCAGAAAATGTTCTCACTATTTCATTCAATCGTTCGGAGAGTTACAACGCGGTGAATGAGCAAATGAAAAAAGAACTGCTTGATGCTTTCAAGCAGGCAGAGAAAGATCCGGCCGTGAAATGTATTGTCTTACGCGGTACCGGAGAAAAAGCATTCTGTTCGGGACAAGATCTGAAAGAATATCAGGAAGCAAAAAGTTCGATGAAAGAGATGCTCGAAAATGGATACAATCCTATCATCAAACAAATGCGTACGATGGAGAAGCCGATCATTGGAATGATCAATGGTGTTGCCGCCGGTGCAGGATTCAGTTTTGCGCTTGCGTGCGATATGCGCATCATGTCCGACAAAGCAAAACTCATTCAAGCTTTTGTCCGAATCGGTTTAGTTGCTGATTCCGGAAGTCACTGGTTCCTTCCCCGATTGGTCGGGACAGCAAAAGCATTCGAGTTTGCCGCTACAGGAAAAGATATTGATGCGATAGAAGCGAAAGAAGTCGGACTTGTCAATCATGTAGTTCCTCACGCTGAACTGGAAAAATTCACGTACGAACTTGCGAATAAATTAGCGAACGGTGCAACCAAAGCGATCGGCATTATTAAACGAACTCTCAATAAATCTCTCACAATGTCGTTCGACGAACTGCTTATGTATGAAGCAATGATGCAAGAAATTGCAGCACAATCGCTCGATCATAAAGAAGGGCTCGCGGCGTTCATTGAAAAACGTGCTCCCAAGTTTGAGGGGAAATAATTAAAAAACCTTAAAACCCTTTGAATCAAATCATGAATATCGATCCATATTTCGAGTTAATCCCACAGTCGCAAAGCGATCAATTGCTTCGGGGATGGGGTTATGATCTTCTCAGAGAATATTTCTCCATTGCTCAACAACTTCCTGTGACCAATTCTCCGGTCATAGAATTGGCTACAGGTACAGGACGAATGTGTGCAACGCTTTCTTGTATCTTCCCAACGATACTTTCGGGTGATATCACTTTAAATGATCTTCCCCGTGTATATCAGCGCATACCGGAACAGTTCATGGAACGTGTTAATTTTGTTCAATTGGATATGGAGGCTCTTCCTTTCCCATCAAAAAGTATTTCCACTCTTGTCTGTCTGAACACGATGCATGAAGTATCTCATCCTCATTTGTGTTTACAGGAAATGATTCGTGTCATGAATCCGAAAGGAACTTTGGTAATCGGCGATTTTAATCAGACGGGATTCGATACAATGCGGAGGATCCATGAGATTGTTTATCATAATGATCATCAAGAAGGATTCATTTCTACGGATGAAATCGAAAAGATATTAACTTCATCGTTTCATTATGTCCATTCGGTTACAACTCCTTTAAACATCACCTATTTCGCTTCAGATAAACGATAATCTTCAAAAAATTAAAAATCCTTTCTTTTTTTGAACATGTTGATGAATGATTGATTTTTATATTGTTTTTTTACCAATTCAGTGGTACACTCTTTTATTCATTTTCTAATTGACTTAAAGCGACATATTCATTCAGACAGAAATCTCTGTAATTAACGAAAGGCAACACTATGCGAATCGGAATTCTTACCGGCGGCGGAGACGTTCCCGGATTAAATCCATGTATTAAAGAAGTGGTCTATCACGCAACAAATGCAGGAGCAGAAGT
>DMPG01000136.1:11377-13200 GCA_003456055.1 Bacteroidota bacterium
ATGATCAAAAGAACTGGGTTATCCCATTAACAAAACAAAATACTCGAACTATTGATCGTTCCGGAGGTACATTTCTTCATACATCGCGAACAAATCCGCAAAAAGTAAAATGGGCTGATATTCCAATGTTCCTGCAAGACCCAAAGCGTCCACCGCAAGATGGGGATCCAATCAGCGATTTTACACCTCATGTTCTCCGCGTTCTTGAATATTTGAAGATCGATGCGTTGATCGCCATTGGCGGTGATGATACACAAAGTTATGCTGTCCGTTTGCACAACGAAAAATTTCCAGTCGTCTCTATTCCAAAAACGATGGATAATGATGTGTACGGAACCGATTACTGTATTGGATTTTCAACGGCAGTAACACGCAGTGTTGAATTCATCACAAATCTTCGCACATCAACAGGTTCGCACGAACGTATTGCGGTGATCGAACTTTTCGGACGCAATTCCGGTGAAACTTCGCTCATCTCTGCATATCTTGCCGGAGTTGATCGCGCAGTCATATCTGAAGTCCATTTCGATCCGGAAAAATTAGCAGCATTGCTCATGGATGATAAGAAAACAAATCCGAGCGGATACGCGATCATGACAATTTCCGAAGGAGCTCAAATGATCGGCGGAAAAGTTGTTGAATACGGACAGGCAGATGCTTATGGTCATAAAAAACTTGGCGGTATCGGACAAATAACCGGTGAAGCAATTCAGAAAATTACCGGACAGCACATCATCAATCAACAGGTTGCCTATTTGATGCGAAGCGGTGAACCCGATGCTTTGGATAGAATGGTGGCAATGTGTTATGCAAATCTTGCAACGGATATGGTAATAAAGAAACATACCGGAAGAATGGTTGCGTTGCGTGATGGAAAATATACGACTGTTCCGCTTCATTCTATTACCGATGGAGTGAAGCGTGTTGACGTTCAAGAATTATATGATTCTGAAAATTATCGTCCGCGCATTTTGAATGTGATCGGTAAACCGATGTTCTTGTATTAGATCTAATGAAACAATTTACTAACTGTAAATAAGTTTAAATCTTTTGATAAATTTAAAACAACAATCCCGTCTTAAAGGACGGGATTGTTGTTTCTGCCTAGTCGCCTAAACGTGAATCGGCGTTTNNGGAATTGTTGTTTCTGCCTCCTCACCTAACCGTGAATCGGCGTTTTCAATTCCTTCTTCTCTTTCCCATTCCCGTTCGTTTTCCAAACGAACAGTCCTCGTTGTTGATATGATGTATGTAGCAAGTGATGCGACATTTCTCCCAACGGTTCTATTAAGAATTCACTATATAATACTTTCACATTCGGATTTTCGTGCGATTTGCGAAGCGGTTTATTTGCATCCTCGGCATAGATTGATTCGGTCCTTTTCTTTCTGATCTCCATCGTTGTGGGAATAGGTTGACCGCCTCCGCCGAGACATCCGCCGGGACAAGTCATCACTTCGATAAATGCGTACGGTGATTCTCCCTTTTCAATTTGTTCCATNNGTGCGGGCATTCTTTAAAGTGTGCGCAACTGCAACTTTCACTTTCATTCCGTTCAAATCCACTTCTGCTTCTTTGATCCCTTCCATTCCCCGCACGGCTGTGAAGTTTATGTTCGGGAGCGGACTTCCTGTAATTACTTCGTAGGCAGTGCGTAATGCTGCTTCCATTACACCGCCGGTTGCACCAAAGATGACCGCTGCTCCGGTCGATTCTCCAAGCGGACTATCGAATTCTTCTGATGGTAACGAAGAGAATCGTATCCCGGTTTCTTTGAACATCCTGCCCAATTCTCTTGTTGTCAAGACATAATCGACATCATA
>DMPG01000186.1:0-2957 GCA_003456055.1 Bacteroidota bacterium
ATTTAACGAATTGAAACAACAAGGAAAAGCGATCATCTTCTCCACGCATCAAATGGAAACCGCCGAAAAATTGTGTGATGAACTTTGTCTTATCAATCGGGGAAGGATTGTCTTAGAAGGAACGATCAAACAGGCGAAGCAACGATTTGGCACCAATTCATTACACCTTGAATATGAAGGCGACGGAACATTCCTTTCTTCGCTTCCATTTGTTAAAAAAGCGACTGTCTATGAAAATTACGCAGAACTTTCGTTGAACGGAGATGTCTCATCAAAAGAGATTCTTTCAGCCGTTCTTCCAAAGATTGAACTGCGGAAATTTGAATTCGTTGAGCCGTCATTGAATTCAATTTTCCTGGAAATTGTTGGTACTTCGGTTGAAGAAGTCGAAAAAGAAAAAAGTGAATCACAACAAAAACAATCTGCTCCGATACCGTCAATTAAAAATCCAGAAATTAAAAAACAACAAATATCATTATTGATTGGATTGTTGGTGGTTGTCATCGGATTGATCTTGTTTATTAGCGGAAAAGATTCAGGAATGTTGTCCGGCATTGGCGTAGTAGCAGCTCTTGCATCGTTTTATAAATTACAGGNNCAATGAATAAAATGTTCGCTGTCGCAAAATGGGAGTTCATCGAAAAAGTACGGACCAAGGCGTTCATCATCGGTCTTTTTATGACACCGCTCATTATGTCGATATTTACTGTCCTCCCAAGCTTATTGGCAGATAAAGGTGATGAAAAGACAAAGAAGATCGGTATTATCGATGAAACCCATTCTCTTACAAAGTTGATTGATACGCGGTTGGGTGAAAAACATAAGCTCAAAGACGGTTCTCNNGGTTCTCCAAATTATAAACTTGTTGAACTAACGGATGAAAATAGCGATACTGATCATTTAAAGATATTGGGAACTGCCCAAATTGCTTCGAATGAGATTGAAGGATATTTTATTCTTCCAAAGGATGTTTTTGAAAAAGGGAAGATCGAATATCGAGCGGAGAATGTTGGAAATGCCCGTGATCAAAATCGATTCTCAAAAATCCTAGAAGACATCATTATTGAACAGCGGTTGAAGGCAAATGGTTACGATGCTCCGACAATCAAGAAATTGATGACGGAGATTGACATTAAAACATTCAAGGTTTCCAAAAAAGGAGATGAAAAAGAATCAGGATTTATGGAGACATTCTTCACTGGGTATATCTTCATCATGCTGTTGATGTTTCTTGTTCTTACGTCGGGGCAGATGATGATCAGAAGTCTCATTGAAGAAAAGGGAAATCGTATTGTAGAAGTACTTGTATCATCGTGTTCATCGCAGCAATTGATGTCAGGAAAGATCCTCGGACTTTCGGCATTAGGCTTGTCCACTGTTGCATTTTGGGCGTTGATCTTAATTGGAGTGAACTTTGCCACACCAGTTCCATTTGTTACGGTCGATAATCTTGCTCTGTTGCTGGTATATTTTGTTCTTGGTTATTTTATGTATGTTGGGATCTTTATCATTGCCGGTTCTACGGTTTCCACAGAACAAGAAGCACAACAGATGACCGGATATATTACGATATTTCTCGTCATGCCAATCGCCTTTGCCGTACCGGTCATGTTCAATCCAGACTCAATGCTGGTAAAGATATTGTCGCAAATTCCTTTGCTAACGCCAACAATGATGGCATTGCGATTTTCAATACAGACTCCGCAATGGTGGGAGATTACACTGTCGTTAGTAACACTATCATTGACAATCTACGGCTTAATGTGGATGGCAGGGAAAGTATTTCGTATAGGAATTTTAGTGACAGGAAAGAAACCGAGTTTCAAAGAGATCTATGGATGGTTAAAAACTGAATAGCAAACTTTTAAGGAAAAGAGAATGAAACGAAAACAAACGGTTCTATTAATTGTGGTATTTGTTTTAGCGATCGCTATGGCACAAGCCCAGGTTGCTGTTTCTGATGTTCGAGGAGATGCGTTTGGAAAAAGTGTGTATGGTATCGGATTTTCCGGCGGCCCGGCTTCCGGTGTCGGCTTCAGTGTTCGATATCATACGCCAGGTAAAACTTCGCTGCAAGCAGTGGTGGGAGTCTTCAAACCAAAAAACACTGATACGTTCTATTCGTTTGGTGCAGAATATCAGCACGACCTAACCCGTAGTAATTCCGCTCGATTTTTCTTTGATGCTGCCTCAAGTTTTATTTACAATGGCTCTGGCACTAACAACTATACTGCTCCATTTCGTTTTGGTGCCGGACTTGGCGGAGAGTTCCTTTTACAAGATGCCGTTCATGTATCATTTCAAGGACTGTTTACATATTTTTCCGATGGAACGATCCTACCATTACCGCAGTTAGCGATCCATTATTACTTCTATTGATTTTTATTTCACATCTGCCGAAAAAAAAATCCCAAGCTCATCACTTGGGATTTTAATTCATCGCAATCGTATAATGTTATTTCGTCATCAACATTTTTTTTGTTTGAACAAAATCACCGGCGCGCAGTGTATAAAAATAAATTCCGGTTGAAAGTTTGCTCGCATCAAATGTTGCGGTGTAAGAACCTTGCTGTAATTCGCCATTGACTAGTGTTGCCACTTCTTTTCCTAACACATCAAAGATTTTCAATGACACGGTAGTAGTTGTTTTCAANNTTGAATGGATTCGGATAATTCTGACCGAGCGTGAATTGTGAAGGAGCCGAATTAGATTCCTGTTGAACCGATGTTGTTGTTGGTAATGTACCGTTATAATGCCATCGTTCGACAGACCAATTATAAAATGATTGTATGTACATATCTTTATTGTTATCGAATGCAACATCGTACATACTTGCATAACCAGAAACAAATATATCGGGTCCAAACACCGGACTTGTATAACTTGTTCCGCCGGAGCTGTCAAAATAATATTTTGCAACATCAAGGGAATCAATTCTTGTACCAGTTGTTGGATT
>DMPG01000186.1:3046-5361 GCA_003456055.1 Bacteroidota bacterium
ACATCCCAAGCATCTAATGTTGCGTCATACGTCCCGGGAATTGTATCGATTGCAGTAAGACCGAAATTGAATCCAGAATTTTTCGTGTAACCAGCTGCAGGTGATCCGGAATATTTTACAACATTTCTGCCTGACATACTGGATACGAAAATTGACGTTCCTGTTCCATCGACTGTTAAACCTCTATAAACGCCTTGCGGTAATGAAAAGGTTGTTAACGGCGCGTCGTTATGATCTGTTGCCCATGTATTTCCAGCTGCTTTGATTCCTTTGAAAACTTTTACTTTTGGGGCTGCACCNNACGTTACCATTATCGTCAATCGCCAAACCTTGAATATCATTTGAGCCGGTCTTCATTCGATAGTCCGTTGTTACTATTGTGTCAGCTGTAACTTTGAAGACAAGAATATTATGATCTGGATCATTATTCGCAACGTAAATTAAACTATCTGAAGTTGTAATGATCTTGAATGCGCGATAGAGGTAGACTTCATCGAAACCGGAAAACCATTTGGAAAATAAACCTGCGGTTCCAGTACTTCCATATGGATAGACACCGAGTCTTCCGGTATGCACGGTTGCATTTTTGTACCCAACCAAAAATGTGCAGCCGGCACTATCTTTGGTAATGTTCACATCATCAAAAGGAGGATACACTAATCCAACCGGTCGGTTGACCAAGGCAACAAATATTTGATCATTGACGGCACCAACACTGGCAGTTTGATGACTTGTTCCATTGTCCGTATCATCGTTTGTTACCAGAGTGGTTCTCCATTGTCCGGATGCTACGGAAGAAATAGCGAACAGAATAACAAAAGCAGTAATTAATTTGTTCATCGTGGATCTCCTTATTAATTCTATAATGGATGATATACGTTGATTAGTGTAATTGAAAGAATAACTTAAAAAACTACGAGAAATTCAAGAGAAAAATTTTTAATTAATGAATTCGCAATACTATACTATCCTTAAATATACTATTTAATCTAGATTTATAATTCTTGACATCAATAATGACTCTGCCTATATTTCCACAATCTAAATTTAGTATGCCCATCGATATAATCTCAAACTTGTATAATTCCTTAAGGTCTTAGCATGAAATTTGTTACGACTCGCCTCTGCATATTCTTCTCTCTCATCCTTTTTTATTTAACACTCGTCATTGCCGGCACAACAGGAAAGATTGCCGGAAGAATCATTGATGAAAAATCCGGTGAACCTGTTGTGGGTGCAACAGTAATGCTCATCGGCACTTCTACAGGTGCTGCAAGCGATGTGGAAGGAAATTTTGTAATTACAAATCTTGTACCCGGATCATATTCAATTTCCATTTCTGCAATCGGATATCGGAAAAAGATAATTCAGAGAGTTCAGGTGAATGTCGATTTTACCACGCGAGTGGATGAAAAAGTCTCCTCCGAACTTGTCGATCTGGATGCAGTTGTTGTTGTCGCAGAAAAGCCTCTTGTGCGACGCGATCTTACCTCAACGCAAAGCAGTATCGATGCAGAACAAATCCGTTCTATACCTGTTGAAAGTATATCAGGAATATTGACACTGCAAGCAGGAATCATTCAGGGTTCGGATGGCGCGTTACATTTTCGTGGGGGCCGTTCTGATGAAGTGGCATATACATTGAATGGTGTTTCCATCAATAATCCTTTCACTAATTCCAATAGCATAACGATCGCCACCAATGCCATTCAAGAACTTTCTGTTGTGCAAGGAACATTTAATGCTGAATATGGCAACGCACTGAGCGGAGTTGTTGAGACAGGATTAAAAGAAGGAGGCGATAAATACACCGGTCAGATTTCCTTCTATACCGGAGATCGTTTCAGCAGTCATAAAAATATTTTTTTCAATATCGATAAATTCAACCCTACTAACCATTCTGTCAGCGAAGGATCGTTTGGCGGACCAGTGCCATTCACCGATAATTCAGTTTCATTTTTCCTCTCCGGAAGATTTGACAATGAGAAAGGGTGGCTCTACGGAATTAGACAAAGTTTACCGGAAGATAGACCGAATACGGTTGTTGATACGAACTGGATTATACCGAATACCGGTGATGGCGCAATTGTTCCGATGAACCCTAGTAAGTCATTGACAATTACCAATCGATTGACCTTTAGACTTAGCGCGCAGCGAAAAATTAATTACGATTTTATTTTTAATGAGGCTCAATATAAGAGCTATTCTCACAGCTATAAATATAATCCCGAAGGGACGTATAACAATTTTGAGAATGATGCCCTTCATATGGTGCAATACTCCGATTGGATCGATGATGCTGTTTCGTACTCGTT
>DMPG01000186.1:5373-11089 GCA_003456055.1 Bacteroidota bacterium
TGGATGAACATTATGTCCCTTCAGAAAATTCTGAACGTCCGGGAGGAACTGGATTCTTTTACGGCGGTGCCGGAAGCGGATTCTTTGAAAGAAAAGGAGAAGTATTCGGACTGAAATTTGATGCAGCGTCGCAGATTTCTTCCGTGATCGATCTTAAAATTGGGGGTGAAGCAAAATTTCCTCAGATGTATTTAAAAGACATAACGATTGTGAAAGATTTGAACAGTTTTCCTGTGGCAACAATACCTCCGGAAACTGATCTGGGGAATGAATCGTATGCTAAGTTCCCCAAACAATATTCCGGATATGCGCAAAGCAAAATGGAATTCGAGAATATTGTATTGAATGCCGGTGTTCGCTTCGATTATTTTAATGCAAATTCAGATTATGCGGCAGATATCTATAATCCGCAAGGACCCCGTAAAAAAGCATCCGAGAAAATTTCAGTCAGCCCGCGGTTAGGTGTTTCGTTCCAAATTACAGACAAAGGATTTTTACATTTTTCATACGGACATTTTTTCCAGATGCCGCAGTTCAGAAATTTGTATGTGAACAAGAATTATGAATATGCCCAAATTGTAACAAACACGGTCTTCGGGAATGCCGATCTTAATCCGCAGCAGACTATAACATACGAATTTGGTTTGCAACAACAACTCACCGATAACCTTGCGGTGAATGTTACAGGTTTCTACAAAGATGTTCGTGATCTTTTTGCCGTTCAAACGATTCGTATCTCAGAAAATGTTGCCTTCAATTCTTATGTAAATAAGGATTATTCCAATGTAAAAGGTTTTACTATTTCGCTGATGAAACGCCGAACTGCATCGGATTGGTTTGGAGCATCCCTAGATTATACTTATCAAGCTGCCGAGGGAAACGATGTAAGTGCTAATGCATTCTATATTGACAAAGAATCCGGCAGAGAGAGCGAGAAAAAAATTGTCGTTTTAGATTGGGATCAAACCCATACTTTGAATGGTTCATTGTATGTGGGAGAATTGAATAATTGGAACATCAGCATTCTTGGAAAAGTTGGGGCAGGTTTACCCTATACACCGACGAACAGAGATAATGATTTCGATTATGAGCGCAATGCCGCCCGCAAACCATCCACTGTTACAGTTGATATGGTCGCCCAAAAAGAACTTTCGTTGATGGATGTTCACATGACGATCTTTTTCAAAGTGTATAATCTCTTTGATACATTGAATGAACTTAACGTGTATGATGATACTGGACGTTCAACATATACGCTGGCAATTCAAGATGGGATTGGAGCTTCAATTGATAAACACGTTGGCAAAGTTGCCGGTGTGCATTCAATGTCAGAGTTTTATACGAATCCATTGTTGTATTCATCGCCGCGTGAAGTGCGTGTTGGAATTGCATTGAATTTTTAAGCAAAAGGAAATTATTTCTATGAAGTCTGATTTCTCTAAATTATTGTTGACAATAGTATGCTGCAGCACAATTGTTTCCGCACAATTTTCCGATGCGGAAAAAAACGAACGGCGGTTGTTGGAGTTTGCCATTAAACGGGGTCAAGCAATTCAGCAAAAAACTATCGGGACTTCATCGATTGATCGAAGCGAGAAAGATAAGAATGCATTTAAAAAATCAAACAATGCTTTTACCGATGCCAGATTCTTTAATATGAACGGAAACCAGATCGTCGGCAATATTTATGACTACGGCGGAATTGCACCGGGTTTAGGCGGTTTAATTCGGAATACAAATAATATGGTCTGGAGAGGTCTGGGTGATTTGTATCAGTTTGGACCATTTGTTGCTGCGTCTGTTGCCGATTCTAATGGTAAAATAATCCCGATTGTTTCGGATGCAGTGTATGATGCTAATGCTCAAGATATCAGCCCATTCGATGGCCATGTCAATGGATGGAGCACAATTGCAAACGGTTATGTTGATCTTTCTTCAAAGAACATGGCATCAAATCCTGCTCAAGATAAGAATGGAGATGGGAAACCGGATAGTTGGTCTAGCTCGTGGTACAATCAATCGAAAGGACAATATGTTTGGCCCGGATACCTGAAACAAGATGTTCCGAACGCAGACCTTGAAGTGTTGTGGGCGATGGATGATAATCTGAACAATGAGTTTCCATATCTTCCAATTCCTGCTGATAAAACAAAACGCGGACTAGGTGTTAAGATAGAAGGACGTTCGTTACAGTGGAGCAACTCTCTCGCACAAAATTGTATCTTTTTTGTCTATACCGTTCAAAATTATAGCGATAAAAATCTTGATACTATCTATTTTGGAATGTATGGTGATGTTGATAATGGAGGTGGTGTTGCAGGAGGAGCAGGTGGAGCGGAAAATTTGGATGATTTGGGATATTTTATTTCACCGTTAGATTCTCTGCACCGTGTTACCGGAGTTCCTGTTCCATTGTATTCTAGAAGTATCGTTTATTTTTGGGATGCGAATGGTTTAGGGTATCAAAATCGTCCGGCGCATTATGATGCGTGTAAGTTCTTGGAAAGTCCGGGGAATACAAATGATGTCATTGATAATGACGGTGACGGTATGGTGGATGAAAGTCAAACCAACGAAAAAGATGACGACAAAGATTGGAATCCATTGAATGATGATGTGGGAATTGATGGTGTTTCCGGAACAAATGATCTTGGTGAAGGAGATGGAAATCCGACACCTGGCAAACGATTAACCGATGGAACACTCAATCCATTATTCCCGGGCGAACCAAATTTTGAATTAACAGATCTTGATGAATCGGATCAAATTGGGTTAACAGCATTTCGTAGTTTTGCAATTGGTGAACTTGAACAAAAGAACGATACAGCAGTGTGGGGACAATTACAGCGCAATTTTCTTGACATGGATAATATTCCGACGGCTGCGGATATTGCATTCATTTATGGGTCAGGAAAAACCAGCCTAAAAATGAAAGGTGTTGATGGATCTGTAAAGCGCTTTTCGATAGCGCTGCTTATGGGTTCAAATTTGAATGATATCTTGATCAGTGCCCGAACCGTTCAGCTTATCTACAATCAAAATTATCAATTTATTCGCGCACCTGATAAACCTGTTGTTACCGCAGTTCCGGACAATAAAAAAGTGACTCTATATTGGAGCAGTAACGCAGAAGAAAGCGTTGATCCAATTCTAGGGAAAGATTTTGAAGGATACATGATCTATCGTAGTCTTGATCCTCAATTCGGTGATATCAATACTATTACCGATGGATTTGGGACACCAATGTTATATGCACCATTGATCGATCGATTTGGAAAAGTTGCGCGATGGGATGTGGCAAAACGTCCGGAACCATTATTTGAAGATGNNGGAATCTATGATGCAGGTGAACGATATATCGATGTGAACGGCAATGGATCGTACGACGCTTCACTCGTTGATGATTATTGGAAGGGGTTTTCTCCCGTTCCATACGATCAACGAGGCGTTGCTTTTTATCTTGGGGATAATACAGGATTGCAACATTCGTATGTTGATTCATTTAATGTGATCAATGGTCAAACATATTATTACGCTGTCGTTTCATTTGATCATGGATATATCACTGATTATCCGCCCAGTGAATGTACAAAACGGATCAGTATCGATCCGATCACATCGTAATTGACCTATGATGTAAACACCGTCAGTGTCGTACCCGGACCGCGTGTGAACGGATACATTCCGCCAAAATTTAAATCCGGGAATCAAATTGATCATTCCGCCGGCACAGGAACCGGACCGATTTCATTACAAATTATGGATGATCTTGATGTGAAAGATAACATAGAATACAGTATCATTTTTTCCGATTCACTTGTTTCAGGCAATACGAAAATTGCCAAACTTAATTACCGAGTAGTGCAAATAACACCGATAACAGTTTCTCTGTTTATTTCCGATACTCAGAATGTAAAAATTGGGAATAAATATTTGCTCCGCGACGATGTATTATCGGTCAGTTCAGAAGCAACAGGTCATGTCTTTACAGAGGGTGTAGACTATGTTATTGACACTTTAAATGGTCTTATTAGAAAAACTGTAAACGGAACAATGAACAGTTCAAATGGTCCTTTCAAGATCGTCTATCGGTATTTATCACTTTCGCCAAGCACGGGCCTTTCGAGCGAAGAATCAGAATCGAATGGTGTGTTTGATGGAATGAAATTATTCGTTTCGAACGAAGTCCTTTCACGCGACTCTGCACGCAGCGGTTTTGTAATCGACAAAGGGAATTTCAACGTAAAAATGGTTGGGCCAAGTTTGGGGTCTNNAAATAGCACCAATCGATTTCCAAATTCAGTTTACCAGTTCGGATACATTGCCCGATGGGAAATATGCTCAACCGGGGGACACACTGTTGAATATTAATAATCAAAAGGTTGTTATTGCCCCATTCAAGATCAAGAACATTACAAAAGATCCTGTGAGAGGTGCACTGCCATTTAGAGTATTAACAAGGGAAACTGTCACCGGAAATAAAAAATGGGATGTGAGCGAAGCAGTTATATTCTTGACACCCGCTCCATATGGAAGCGGAAATAATGCAATGGCTGAGTTACGGTTTACATTTAAAGACAGTACGAAAAATTCTTTTGGCGGTGAGGTCTATAATGTTTTGACGCGGCAGCCATTCACCGTAAACGATAAGTTTACCTTTACAACCATTAGTGCTAAATATAACTCTTCGCTGTCTTCAACAGCATTGGATAAAATTAAGGTTGTTCCCAACCCATACATTGCAGTCAATGATATTGAACCAACCAACCGGTTACCCGGTACTACCCGGGGAAGCCGCAGAATTTATTTTGAGCATCTGCCGGTTCAATGCGTTATCCGTATCTATACACTTTCGGGTGAGCTGGTAAAAGAGCTTAATCATTCATCCGGTATTGAAAATGGGAGAGAATATTGGGACCTGCTTAATCGCGACAATATTGGTGTAGCGTACGGTGTGTATATAGCACACGTTGAAGCCAAAGGTGTTGGAGAGAAAATATTGAAATTTGCACTTATCAAGTAATCTATGCAATCCGGAATAATTATGAAAAAATGTTATCACCTTTGCTTACTTGTCATGAACGTTGCGGTTATACTTTATGCTCAGCCTGCAGTTATTACAAAGACCGGTACAACAGCAGCGTCATTCTTAAAAATTGGCGTTGGTGCTCGTAGTATTGGAATGGGAGGAGCATATACCGCACTATCCAATGATATCTCTGCGGTGTATTGGAATCCTGCCGGTCTTGGGCTTATGCGTTCCACCGAAGCGAGTTTTAATCATGTGGATTGGATCGCAGATGTTAAGTATGACAATGCGGCGGTTGTCATTGTTATTGATGGAGTAGGATCGCTTGGACTTTCATTCACATCAATGAATGTGGGAGAAATGGAAGTGACAACAACCAATCTTCCCGAAGGGACCGGTGAACGATTTTCCGCCGGCGGAACATTGATGGGAATTTCATATTCAAAAAATTTGACCGATATTTTTTCNNAATCGGCACAAACCATCGCATTAGATTTTGGAACGATGTATGTTGCTCCGGTGCTCAACGGTTTACGGCTTGGTGCAAGCGTTTCAAATTTTGGCTCAAAAATGAGGTTGGAAGGAAGAGATATTCTTACCCTTATTAAGACCGGAGCGGGAGATCAAAACCTGATCAACGCTCAATACGAACTTGGTAGCTATGAACTTCCATTAATGTTTCGTGTA
>DMPG01000139.1 GCA_003456055.1 Bacteroidota bacterium
TTATTGTGGAAGATGATACCGATATTGTACGATCGGCTGGTCGAGCAATTCGTTCTTTAATTGTGTCAATTCATTTCGAACTTCACCAAAGATCAGATCGGATATTCTTTCTTTTTTCCGCTCTTTAATAACACGAGGAGTTCCGTAAATTTCCGCAAGACCTGCCGCAATTTTTATTGCGTCTTGATAAGTTCCAAGTGTATCGATCAATTTTAATTCATATGCCCTTCTTCCAGTGAACACACGTCCGTCTGCATATTTTTTTACGAGAGCTTTATCAAGTTTTCTTTCTTCAGCAACAGTGGAAACGAACTGATCGTACACATCATCGATCATATCTTGAAAATATTTCTTATCATCGTCATTTGGTTTGCGGAACGGCGAACCTGCATCTTTTAATTTCCCGCTTTTAATTGTCGTTGATGTAATACCGATCTTATCGAACAATTCATTTACATGCATGAACTGCGAGATCACACCAATACTTCCAGTNNATCTTATCAAATAATTCATTCACGTGCATAAATTGTGAGATCACACCGATACTTCCAGTGATAGAGCCGGGATTTGCAACGATCTTGCTTGCACCAACAGCAATATAATACCCCCCGCTTGCAGCAACCGCTCCCATCGAAACAACGATCGGTTTTCCATATTCACGAGTTTTTTTAATTTCTTGATAAATTTCCTGACTTGCGGAAACCCCACCGCCCGGAGATTCAACTCGTACTACTATCGCACGGATAGTAGTATTTTCCCGATATCGCTTTATGAGATTTACGATATGTTCAGATGAAATAATAGCTTCATTTACTTCGACAATTGCAATCGTTCCAGCTGATCCCGATGAGACATCTTCGGTTTCACTTTCGTTGAACAATATTGCAATTGTAAAAACAAAAAATAAAACAATGACTGCCAAAAACGAAAATATTCCAAGAAGCCATTTAGCGGTTTTACTCATATTTTTATAGAAAGTAATCTTTGTAACTCGTTGATATTTATAGCATTATACGGAATCATGCGCTCAAAGTCAATCAATAATTTTTTATCGTTTTTAAAAAACACTACTTGACAAAGCCTTCCAATATACGTAATATCGTTCTGTAACTATTTTTTCTACAATTTTATTGTTGTAATAAAATCTCCCTCATATGATTGTCATTGAACGAAAAGAACTCATCAATTTATTTGTCCATCTTGCAAAAATTAATTCTCCATCGCTCAATGAGCGCGCAATTGCGGACGAAATGAAAAGACAATTTTCTCTTTTTGGATTTACGGTCATCGAAGATGATACTGCAAAAAAAATTAACGGTAATGCCGGAAACCTTATTTGTTTTCCTCCTTCTTATGATGCAGCGAAACCATGCATTGCATTATGCGCACATTTAGACACAGTTCAACCAACCGAAAAATTAATTCCAGTTGTGACTGATGAAAAAATTTCAACGAATGGAACAACCATCCTCGGCGGTGATGATCGGTTAGGACTTGCGGTCTTAATGTATCTCTCAAAAAAATTGAATGATGCAACGGCACCGATAAAAAATTTCATCTGTGTGTTTACCGTTGGCGAAGAGTTGGGAATGTATGGAGCGAATCATGTAGATCTAAAACCATACAATGTCTCTGAAGCATTTATCTTTGATTGTTCGAAACGTCCCGGTGTCTATATTAAGGATGGCGCAGGTTGTTTGATCTTCACCTCTACTTTTAAGGGAAAATCTGCTCACGCAGGAGTTGCACCGGAAGAAGGAATTAATGCCGTCGGTCTTGCTGCAAAAGCCATAGCAAAAGTGAAATTTGGACGTATTGATCCCGAAACAACATCCAATGTTGGAAAAATAACCGGCGGAGGCGCAACGAATGTTGTCCCCGATGAGGTAATCATCGATGGTGAATTTCGCTCCTTTACACTTGAAAAGATCAATGCACAATTTCAATTGGTAAAAAATGGATTTGAACAATCCATCAACGGCGGCGGGTCGGTAAGTTTTNNGCATTAGAAAAAGCATTGCGGGAGGTTGGTTTAACTCCGAAAGGGATTCAGTACACCGGCGGCAGCGATGCAAATTCATACAATGGAAAAGGAATCCCTGCAATCAATATCGGTACCGGAGCACAGAAACCGCATTCATTTGAAGAATTTATCCTTATTGAAGACTTAATTAAATCAACGGAGATCGCCATTGCACTCATTCAAGAGAACTAGATCCATTGTTGTTGCAATTCTTTTTGCAACAACCGCATTCAGCCAGATTAGCTACTCTCAGAACAAAGGACACCTCGTAATTGTTGGCGGAGGTGAACGTACCGATGAGATCATGAAAAAATGCATCGAGCTTTCCGGCGGTAAGAATGCTACCATCGCCATATTCCCGATGGCAAGCGGCACCCCCGATGAAGTTGGTGCTGGGTATGTGAAAGAAATGAAAGGTTTAGGAGTTAAAGAAGCATTTTATCTAAACATCAATGCTAATGCTGCAAATCAGGATTCAACCGTTGCAAAAATGGCGAACGTTACCGGTGTATTCTATTCCGGCGGAGACCAGGTACTATTAACTGCTGCATTATTGAATACGAAAGTTCAAAAACGTATCCATGAGATCTATAAGAATGGCGGAGTTGTCGGTGGAACAAGCGCTGGAGCAGCAGTAATGAGTAAGATCATGATCACTGGGAACGAATTATTAAACAAAGATTCCAGTGCAGCATTCCATACTCTATTAAAAGATAATATTGAAGTAAAAGAAGGTTTCGGATTTATTACTGAT
>DMPG01000071.1:0-446 GCA_003456055.1 Bacteroidota bacterium
AACATGTAATTTATGGAACCAACCACCAACGGTGTCCCCTTGGGACTTGCGAAGGTTATGAAAGAGTTTTGCTGAGCCTTCGCAAGGTTATATAATTTTTAAGTCACGATCAAATAGATTTTAGAGATGCCCTTAATGATGCGACAATGGATTTACGATGAGATAGTTTCATTTGATGCAGTAATGCCGATGCGATATTCTGATATAACATTTTTTATTCCCAGATACAGACCTGCGGCAGCAAGTATCATCCCCGACCAAAACATTGTTTCACCGATAGGAAAACTCCATTCGATCATCCCCCATCCGTCAAACAGATTCTTCCAATCATGATGCGCCTTGCTTAAACCGCCAATAAGCGGAAGAAGCAAAAGTTCGGCATCCTTAACATAGATACTCACATCAACAACACTGACTCCGGTAAAAAAAAGTGCAACATTTGTAAG
>DMPG01000071.1:451-4928 GCA_003456055.1 Bacteroidota bacterium
CGATCCTCCGAGAATACCGATTGTTTTTCCGAATACTGAAAAGAATAAGTGCCCCGCTTCATGAATATATAACAATATGAGATGGATGAACCACATCATTCCGGAAAGATTGAAGAATCTTGTTGGTGTGTAAAGATTCTGCGGGAGGAGAATAAAGATGTAGAACAATACCTCGTTCAGAATGACATTGATTGTAATGTTCTGATACTATATAAAAATAAGAGTCCCGCATAAGCGGGACTCTTTAGTCTATTAAGAAGATACTTCAACCTTCTCTTTTTTGTATGTCTTTTTGCGTTGAACGCTTTTCCGTTTACGCAGATATTTTTTCTCGATCTGCTGAGAATCCGTCGGCATTTTTTTCTCTGCTTCTTCCACGTCGGGATATTCATAGATCTCGTACTTGTAATTCCGCATGATAATGTTGTTGCCATTGCGTCCAAGAACGTATTGCGGAAGGATCGGAATTTTCCCGCCGCCGCCCGGCGCATCAATAACATACGCAGGAATTGCAAGACCAGAGGTGTGACCGCGCAATTTGTCCATAATTTCCAGACCAACGCTCACCGGTGTTCTGAAATGATTTGCACCTTTAGTAATATCAGCTTGGTAGAGATAGTATGGACGAACACGCATTGCGAGTAATTTTCTCATCAATTCCAACATCACATCCGGATCGTCATTGACACCTTTCATTAATACAGCCTGATTGCCGACCGGAATTCCTGCATCAGCCAGCATTTCACAGGCGCGTTTCGCTTCAGGTGTAACTTCCCACGGATGGTTGAAGTGTGTATTTACGTATACTGGATGGTATTTTTTTAGCATATTTACCAATGCAGGTGTAATGCGTTGTGGAAGCACGCACGGCATTTTTGTTCCGAGACGAATGATCTCTACGTGAGGAATCGCGCGAAGACCGGCGACTACTTTTTCCAGCATTACATCAGTCAGCATCAGCGGATCACCACCGGACAAAATAACATCGCGGATCTCCGGATGGGCGGCAATATAATCCAAACCTGTTTGGATATATTTCATGCTGATCTTGCCGGAGTCTCCCACTTTTCTTTTCCGTGTACAGAACCGGCAGTACATTGAACATTGACTTGTCGTTAAAAATAACACTCTATCCGGATAGCGGTGTGTGATACTTGGAACTGGACTATGCATTTCTTCGTTCAACGGATCTTCGGAAAAACCATCCTCTTCCAATTCTTTTGCATCGGGAATACATTGCAGCCAGATCGGATCGCCAGGATACCGAATCAATGAAAGGTAATAAGGATTGATTCGAATGTGAAATAGCGTATTCAATTTTTCCGCTAATTCTTTGTCGAAACCGAAACGATCAACAAGATCTTTTCCGCTGTCAACGCTTGCTCTTAGCATTTCCTGCCAGAGTTCCATAAAAAAGTGCCTTCTATTGTGAATAAAATGTTATTTATTTCTAACTCTATAAATACTTCCCGTAGATGACGAGATCGTCTCCCGGTTTATAATATTCTTTGATGTGCGCAAGTTTTTGGAATTTTTTTCGTTCGTAAAACTCACGCGTCTTATCATACTTTTCTGTTGAGGATGTTTCAGCAATCAACAACCGTCCGCCCCGCTGCCGCAAAACATCTTCCGTAAAATTTAAAAGAACAGTACCGATACCTTTGCTTTGTGTTGAAGGATCGACCGCGATCCAGTACAAGTCATACGTTGCTGTTGTCGCCGGTGTCGGACCGATACAAATATATCCGCAGACCTTTTCTTCACTGTCAATATACGAATATATTTCATAATCTTGCTGGTTTGGATCGCTCAAAAATATTTCCAGCAGTTCAACCGCAATATCAATTTCTTCTTTGTTAAAAACTTCGGTTGCGATAACAATGGAACGAATTGATTCAAAATCTTGACGCTCAGTTTTCCGGACTACCATTTAATTCTCATTCAGACGAACAACGTCGTCGCAGTAAATTATTTTGTTTGCAGATGACGCTCAACGGCGAAGCCAACGATCTTACCAATCGCTTCCGGATACGAATACCCCGCGGTTTTTGCCGACCGATGATATCCGGCATCACTCGAAAGATCGGGATTGGGATTCACTTCCAGAACGAATGGCTTCATTGCTTTCGACAATCGAATATCGACACGCGCATAATCCCGGCATTCCATGAGATTGTACGCCCGTAATGCAAGATCCTTCACTTCTTTTTCAACTTCAGCAGGAAGAATGGAAGGACAGATCCCTTTGGTTCCTTCATATTCTTTTGTTCCATCCATCCATTTTGCATCATAGGTTACGATCTTTGGATATCCACTCGGCAGACCGGAAAAATCGATCTCTGAGATGGGAAGCACTACCGGAGGATCATTGCCAATGATTGCAACATTCAATTCCCGTCCTTCAATGTATTCTTCGACCAATGCCGGTGCTTGAAATTTTTTAGCGATAAAAGCGATCCGATCCTTCAGTTCTGCAAATGTATTGACGATAGAATTATTGTCGATTCCAACACTCGCATCTTCTGCACTCGGTTTCACAATGATCGGAAATGAAAGTTTTAAAGTTTCCGCAGAAAGTTCGTTCGCATTCTCCACCAGTAAAAATCTGGCAGTTGGTATACCGTTTTGCATCAATATTTCTTTTGTTCGGGCTTTATTCAAACACGTACCCAGAGTCAACGGACCGGAACCGGTATAGGCAATTCCTAATAATTCATAAACTCCCGCAACATGCATTTCGTGAATTGCATAGTCACCCAAACTTTCAACCATGTTGAAAATAACATCCGGCTGCATTGCTTTCAGGTAATCAAGGAATCTGTCAAGATCATCCGACATGTTAAAGATAGAAGTTTCAAATCCAAGTGACTGCAATGCAGATTGGATATCTTCTTTTTCTTCGATCACACCAACTTCAGAAAGATCGATCTTGCCGTTTGATTTCGCTGCTGAGACCCAAACACTGCTATTTTGATGACTGATTCCGGCATCGAAAGCAAACTGACGACCGGTATCCGTTTCAATAGTTGGTTCGTTATAGATAATTGCTATGTGAATAGGTTTTGACATTATAATAGATTGTATCGTTTTAAACCCGCATCCAATACGGCATTCAACATTTGGTTATAATTTAGTCCTGCCATTCTTGCCGCCTTTGGATAACACGAATTATCCTCAATTTTTGGAAGGATTCCAGGCAATGGGTTGATCTCTATGATATTCGGTCTGCCATTTTTGTCTAACCGCACATCTATTCTAGACCAATCCTTACACCGCAGGATGTTATAGGTATTTTTGCAGAGGTTTTCTATAGCCGTTTTAAGGCTATTATCAAGTTTTGCGGGACATTCAAAGATTTCAAGCGGATTAGACGACTGATCCCAAATCCATTTTGCTTCATAGGAATAAATGGGGTTCACTCCGCTTGGAAGTGAATCAAATTTTATCTCAACGATTGGTAGGACTTTTAGATCATTTCCATTCCCGAGCATCGCTACGGTAAATTCTCTTCCGGGAAGAAATTCTTCGATCAACGCCGGTTGTCCATACTCTTCAACTACCGACTTCACTTGTTTGACAAGTTCTTCCTGAGAATGTACAAGTGATGAATTGAAAATCCCTTTACTGGAACCTTCAAACAACGGTTTCACCATCGCCGGAACAGGAAAACTAAGTGATTGTAGTTCGGAAAGCGATGAGATGACTGCGAATTTTGGATTAGCGACGTTATAGTATGAAAGAATTTCTTTTGCGCGGGATTTATCAAGACAAACACTAAGTGTCAACGGATCTGAACCGGTATACGGAAGGTTCAGCATCTCAAGTATCGCCGGAATTTGAGCTTCTCGTGATGCGCCAAAGCGTCCTTCGGCAATATTAAACACGATATCGGGTTGATCGGCTTTTAAAGTGTCGAAAGCGTTATCATCAGCTTCAATAAGGGAGACAGTGTGTCGAAGAGAAAGGGCATCTCGTACGGCGTGGATAGTTTCGATCGTATCCCATTCCGCAAAAGCATCCGCGCTCGGAGCAAGTTGTATGTCCCTAGGGGACAAGTTTGTGTGAGTCGTGTGTTGATCCTGACTCGAAGGTTGAGCGACGCTCGCTGCGTCAACGGCCTCTTCCTTTTTCACGTTGTAGACTAATGCTACGTCCATTCAGAGGAGTACCAAAAAATTATTTTGGTTACCTTTCTCTATTTGTGAGAATATATTTTTATCATCGTTCACTCGCTTCAAGTTTTTTTCTACTGTGATGATTTTTATTCCTGTCGGTATGTCAAAGGGCGGTTCCAGAACCGCTTTTTCGTTCTACTTTCACTACTAATATACGGAATTATACAAAGTTGTCAAGTGGTAAGACACTTTTTCAGGAAAGATTTTTGAATTCTAATTTAGAGTGAGTTTGAGCGGTGAAGAAGTATTTTTTGATAAAGATCGAAAAAAATCTTTTCAAACAATGAATTTTTATTTTATCA
>DMPG01000076.1:0-4339 GCA_003456055.1 Bacteroidota bacterium
TCCTGTTACTGCATCGAGATGTTGTTCTCCAACCGTTACCACTTCACCAACCGCTTCAAATATTTTAATTGCAACATCATGCTGTGTTGCATGAACATGTTTTCCAAATGAGATCGCCGTTGAACCAAGTCCCACAGTGGATGCAATATTCGGCATGCATCTCGCGACAGGAATATTCCTTCCGATGATCTTTTCCATCGATTCCGTTGTAACACCCGCTGCGATAGAAATAACGAATTGATTCTTATGCAGGACTTTATGCATTTCATCCAGCACTTTTCGGATCACCGATGCTTTGATGCAGAGAATGACGATATCTGCATGTTTTGCTGCTTCTTTATTATCTACGGTAACATTGATTCCATATTCGGTGGAAAGCTTCTCCAGCTTTTCAATTCGTGTTCCGCTCGCATAGATCTTCTTTGCGCCTGTCAGCTTCGCATTCAGAATTCCGCGAATGAGCGCCGTACCCATATTTCCCGCACCGATAATTGCAATTGTTTTATTCAACATGATATTGTCTCTCGCAAAGACGCAAAGTAAACAAAGAATTACTTTGTACGTCTGTTAATTAATAATTTTCAAAAAATTCATTATCCTCTGTTATTTCTCCAAAATTCTTTGCGACTTAGTGACTCTGCGAAAAGCGATTTAGGCTTTTGAAATCATTCCCGATGTTCGGGCATACTCAAATATTCCTCCGCCGCGAAGAATGTGTTCGATATCTCCAAGAGGACTGAGCTGATATTCTTTCTTTTGCGTAAGATTCTTCAATGAACATTTTGTCGTGTCCAGTTCAAGTTCGTCTCCCGTTTTAATCTCTTGTGCTAAATGCTGTGTTGATTCAAATGGTGCAACAAATGCGCCGTCAATCGCATTGCGATAGAATATCCGTGCATATCCATCGGCAATGACTGCTTCGATTCCGGCGATCTGCAATGCGAAAGGAGCATGCTCGCGCGACGATCCGCATCCAAAATTTTTTCCGCCGATGACGATAGTGTAATCGCTTTGCCATTGTCCTTCTTTGATGAACGGGATATTCCCCTGCGGCAAACCGGATTGTTCAATAGGTACACCCGAGAAGGCAAATTTTCCGTAGTTCTTTTTTTCTTCTGG
The DNA here is from genome assembly GCA_003456055.1 of Bacteroidota bacterium. Taxonomy (GTDB): domain Bacteria; phylum Bacteroidota; class Ignavibacteria; order UBA10030; family UBA8401; genus UBA8401. The sequence continues at coordinate 1,120 of DMPG01000076.1, forward strand.
ATCATCAAGTTTATAAACAAGATGAGCGGCGGGAATAATCTGATCGGTATCGATATCGTTGCCCAGAACAAATGCTTTTCCTTTGATGATTGCTTTCATAGATCTCCTTACAAAAAATAAAACCTTCAGAGTATCCATCACCCTGAAGGTTTACAATGATGTGATATTCTTACAAATATTGAATAAACGTATTTTTCTTATCCACGAGAATCATCTTCGGTTCAACCGGCTTATCCGACAGTTCGAATCCCATAATAATGATCTCTTCCCCAACTTTGATCAAATGGGCGGCAGCACCATTCATGCAGATCACTCCCGATCCACGCTTACCCCGGATCACATAGGTTTCAAGCCGCGCACCCGATGTATTGCTTGTAACCAGAACTTTTTCACCCTCCATCAAACCAACTCGGTCGATCAGATCTTCGTCAATGGTGATACTGCCGACATAATTGATATCAGCTTCGGTGACTGTTGCTTTGTGAATTTTAGAACGGATCAGCCAACGCATATTTTTCCTGTCTTATGATAAATCTGTTTAAATATACAGGAAAAATATTTTACGAACAGTACCTTTAGTTAAAAAACTCTCTAGGGTTTGTAATCACACCTTTCACGGCTGATGCTGCTACCGTATACGGTGAAGCAAGATACACTTGCGATTTTTTCGATCCCATTCTTCCGGGGAAATTTCTATTGGTTGACGAAATACAAACTTCGGCACCATTCAATCGGCCAAATGTATCCGATGGACCGCCAAGACATGCGGCACAGGAAGAGTCACCGATACGGCACCCTGCTTCTTCGAAGATCTGCATAATAGTTTTATCTTTATACTTCAGGGTTCGTATTTCTTTTGCAACATCCGTTGTTGCTGGAACAATGAACGTATCGATCTTCACTTTTTCACCGTACATAATTTCCGCTGCTGCAACAAAATCAGAAATTTTTCCGCCGGTGCAGCTTCCGATATATGCACGGTCAAGTTTTGTTCCTGCAACTTCACTGACAACTGCTTTGTTATCCGGCGAATGCGGTTTTGCAATGGTCGGTTCAATCTCATTCACGTTGAAACGATGAACAGAATGATATCTTGCATCGTTGTCGTTGTGAAATATTTCAAATTGTTTATTTGTTCTGGCTCGAACGTACTCGGTTGTGGTTTTATCCGCGGTGCAGATTCCGTTCTTTCCACCCGCTTCGATCACCATATTGCACAATGTCATTCGATCTTCCATTGTCATGGAATCAACGGTTGATCCGGAAAAATCCATTGCACGATATGTTGCGCCGTCAACGCCGATCTTTCCAATCACGGCCAAAATGAGATCTTTCGCCATCAGATATTTCGGCATCACTCCTTCGAAAATAAATTTCATTGTCTCAGGAACTTTCACCCACAATTTTCCTGTACCGAGAACAAATGCCGCATCCGTATTTCCAATTCCGGTTGCAAACTCTCCGAACGCACCGGCGGTACACGTGTGAGAATCTGTTCCAAACAATACTTCACCGGGTCGCGTGAATCCTTCTTCCGGCATTGCAACATGACAAACGCCTTTGTAACGCGGCGTACCGACGTCAAAATAATGCGGAAGATCTTGTTCCTTCGCGAAATCACGCAGGATCTGGATGTTTCTATTTGCGTGTGTATCTGCTGTAAAAATATAATGGTCGGGAATAACAACAAGTTTTTCTTTGTCCCAAACTTTTGCGTTGGCGCCGAATTCCCGTTTAAAAATTCCAAATGTTCCCGGTCCGCAGACATCGTGCGTCATCAATACATCAACATCGATCCACACATTGTCACCCGGCTGAACAGAATTTCTACCGGAATGTTTTGCAAGAATTTTTTCTGTGATTGTCATTGGCATAAAATTGAAACCTTATCGTTGTTTCATTGTTAATTGATAATTGTCCATTGTTACACTGCTTGTGATTCCTGTCGAACTGAAGAATCCTTTTCTTTTCTATATCGTGCACTGACTGCATGATTGATCGCGTTCAGATATGCTTTTACACTTCCTGTGATGACATCGGTACTTGCAGAGCGTCCGTTGAACACATATCCATCGATCGCGATCTTCACAAATACTTCGCCGATCGCATCGCGACCCCATGCAACGGATTTGATAGAATAATCAAGTAATTCCACGCTGATTCCGGTAATACGTTCAATTGCGCGATAGGAAGCATCAACGGGGCCGTCGCCCGTCGCAGAATCTTGTAAGAGTTCGGCTCCTTTCCTCAAACCAACCGTTGCAGTCGGAATGAGACTCAAGCCGCTCGTCACTTGAAATGTTTCGAGTTTATATGTCTCATCAATGGATGACATTTCATCTTGAAGTATTGCAACCAGATCGTCATCGAATATTTGCTTTTTTTCATCGGCAATTTTTGTGAAAACCGCATATGCTTTTTCTAATTCTTCAGCTGTTAAACTATAACCAAGTTCGGAATACCGCTGCTTCAATGCGTGGCGTCCGCTGTGTTTACCAAGAACGAGCGTACTGTGTTTGATACCGACACTTTGCGGAGTCATAATTTCATAGGTAATGGAATTTTTCAACATTCCATCCTGATGGATCCCTGCTTCATGGGCGAACGCGTTATCTCCAACGATCGCTTTGTTTCGTTGAATATGCATTCCGGTAAGCGACACAAGCATCTTGCTTGATTTGTAAATTTCTTCTGTATTGATGTTCGTATGAACTTTCAATGCTTCACTTCGTGTGCGAATCGCCATTGCAATCTCTTCGAGAGAAGCATTTCCAGCACGTTCACCCACACCATTTACAGTACATTCAATCTGACGCGCTCCGTTCATCACTGCGGCAAGAGAGTTTGCAACCGCCATTCCAAGATCGTCGTGGCAATGAGCACTGATGATCGCTTTGTTGATGTTTGGAACTCTTTCAATAAGTGAACGAATGATCCTTCCATAATCATCAGGAATTGCATATCCCACAGTGTCCGGAATATTCACAACCGTTGCACCTTCGGCGATCACCGCTTCAACGATCTGACAAAGATAATCAACATCGCTGCGTGATGCATCTTCACATGAAAATTCAATGTCATCGCAATATGATTTGGCAAGACGCACGGCATTGACCGCACTTTCCAACACTTCTTCGCGGGATTTTTTTAATTTGTATTTTAAATGAATATCGGATGTTGCAATAAATGTGTGAATGCGAGGTTTTGCCGCATGCTTTAA
>DMPG01000076.1:4345-4548 GCA_003456055.1 Bacteroidota bacterium
ATCGTACATGTCCGGATCTGCTTTGCAATTTCTTTAACTGATTCAAAATCTCCTTCGCTTGCAATCGGAAATCCCGCTTCGATCACATCGATCTGTAATCGTTCTAATTGAAGCGCCATGCGGATTTTTTCCGTAAAATTCATGCTGCATCCCGGCGATTGTTCACCGTCCCGCAGGGTTGTATCGAAAATATATACTCGGTC
>DMPG01000076.1:4590-6050 GCA_003456055.1 Bacteroidota bacterium
TTTTCCAGTGGTAGATACCGCCGTAATTCATCCATTAGCTTTGTGAACTGTTCCGGTGTCAATGATTGTGCCCCGTCAGAAAATGCTTTCTCCGGATTCGGATGCATTTCAACAATCAACCCGTCAGCACCAACCGGTACCGCAGCTTTTGCCATAGGTGTAACCAAACTTCGTATTCCTGTTCCATGGCTCGGATCAACGATCACCGGCAAGTGAGACATTTCTTTTAATGCCGGCACCGCTGCAAGATCGAATGTGTTGCGTGTATAATCTTCAAATGTACGAATACCGCGTTCGCACAAAACTACTTCATAATTTCCCTGCGACATGATATATTCCGCAGACATCAAGAGCTCTTTGTATGTGCTGGACATTCCGCGTTTCAAAAGGATCGGACGTTTTGTCTTCCCGACTTCTTTTAACAGCGCAAAATTCTGCATGTTACGAGCTCCGATCTGAAGCATGTCGGAATATTTTGCAACAAGCTCCACATCACTCGGAGAGATCACTTCTGTAGCGAATGGCAATCCCGTTTTCTCTCTCGCAGCTGCAAGAAGTTTTAACCCTTCTTCTTCCAATCCTTGAAATGAATATGGCGATGTCCTTGGCTTGAATGCACCCCCGCGAAGCATTTGCGCTCCTGCTTTTTTCACCATCTCTGCACTTACGATAATTTGGTCTCGTGACTCTACTGAACATGGTCCGGCAATAACAACAAATTGAGAATTTCCAAATTCTACATTACCAACTTTGATAACGGAACGCGGTTTTGTTTCTTTACTCGCAAGTTTGAATGGCTTCAAAATTGGAACGACATTCTCTACATAATCCAATGATTCCAATGCCTGCAATTGAGCTTTGCCTCGTTCGTCGCCAACACATGCTACAACGGTGCGTTCTTCACCAACGATTGGATGCGGTTTAAATCCAAATTCTTTGACGCGATCGATAACATGATCGAATTGTTCTTTTGTTGTTCCCGGTTTTAATACAACTATCATGAGTGTTCCCTTTTTTGATCGTTACGCTTTTTTTAATAAATGATATGTAATAGAATCAACCAATGCTTTCCAACTTGCATCAACAACATCGGAAGAAACACCGACAGTGTTCCACGATGAATTTCCATTTTTTGTTTCGATCAGCACGCGTACTTTTGCTGCGGTCGCATTCTGAGAATCGAGCACACGTACTTTGTAATCCGTTAATTGAATTTCTTTCAACTGCGGATAGAATCGTTCGAGCGCTTTTCGCAATGCTTTATCCATTGCATTCACCGGACCATTTCCTTCTGCTGCCGTCATCTCCGTTTCATCACCAACTCGGATCTTGATCATCGCTTCGCTTCGAGCTTCTTTGTCGTTCGAATCTTTATGAATGCTGACCTTAAATCGTTCCAGCTCAAATAATTTTTCGATCTCGCCGGTATGTTTCTTCACCAGTAATTCAAACGAAGCTTC
>DMPG01000076.1:6070-10893 GCA_003456055.1 Bacteroidota bacterium
GATTTATCGTCTAATGATAATCCAAGTTCCGCTGCCTTGTACAACACATTGCTTCTTCCCGATAGATCGGACACCAGCACACGGCGAACATTTCCAACAATTTCCGGTTCGATATGTTCGTATGTTTTTGGAGTTTTCATCACCGCACTGACGTGAACGCCCCCTTTGTGCGCAAATGCACTTTCGCCGACATACGCTAGATTTTTTTTGTGTTTTAGATTTGCCAGTTCACTCACATACCGGGAAACATCGGTAAGTTTTTTCAATTGCTCCATTCCCACCGTTTCAAATCCCATTTTAATCTGAAGATTTGGAATAATGGAACATAAATTTGCATTTCCTGTTCGTTCGCCGTAACCGTTAATCGTTCCTTGAACATGCACCGCGCCACGTTGAATTGCGGCAAGAGCATTTGCAACACCAAGTTCACAATCATTATGAGTGTGGATACCAAGTTGAACGGTAACATGTTTTTTTATTTCATCAACGATCGTTGAAACTTCCCATGGCATCGTTCCTCCGTTTGTATCGCAGAGAACAATGACGTCAGCACCGGAGCTCTGTGCCGCATCCAATGTTTTTATCGCATATGTTTTATCAGATTTGTATCCGTCAAAAAAATGTTCTGCGTCGTAGACAACTTCTTTGCCATTCTTTTTCAGATACGCAACTGAATCCGAAATGATCTCCAAATTTTCTTCTTCCGTAATCTGTAATGCTTCTTTGACATGCAGCAGCCATGTTTTTCCAAAGATCGTAACAACGGGTGTCCGTGCATCAAGTAACGCATTGATGTTCGCATCATCTTCAACTTTGTTCTTTGCGCGGCGTGTACTGCCGAATGCCGCGATCTTTGCATGAGTAAACGTAACGGAACGCACTTTCTCAAAGAATTCCATATCTTTTGGATTGGAACCCGGCCAACCACCCTCAATGTAATCGATACCGAATGCATCGAGCCGTTTGGCGATCTTCACTTTGTCTTCAGCTGAGAAAGAAACTTCTTCTCCCTGTGTTCCGTCGCGAAGTGTTGTGTCGTATGTAAAAATCTTTTTTTTCATTATTTTATGACGAAGGGTGAGGGATGAATTATGATTTCAATTTATAGATTTCATCCTTCATAATTCATCTTTCATATTTAAGTATCATTTTTTCCAGTTCTCTGGTCGTAATCCACGCACTGCTTCGCCCGCTTTCCACATCTCAGAATTTTTCCACTCATCCAATTCAACTTGTAATTTTTCGCGGTAGTCGGGTGAACTTGTTGAATCAAGAACTCGTTTTGTTTCAACGCCATATTGAACATCGCGGTACAATAATTCAAACAACGGGCGGTTCGCGGTTTCAAATTTCTTTGCCCAATCGAGTGCGCCTCGCTGCGCTGTTACGCTGCACGCTGCAAACATCCAATCCATTCCATATTTTCCAACCAATGGATAGAGACTCTGCGTNNCGAAGAACATCGTATTGCGCTTTCATCAGACCTGCGATTGCGCCCATCAACACACCGCGTTCACCGGTAAGATCAGACAATACTTCCTTTTCAAAAGTTGTCGGGAATAAGTATCCGGAACCGATTGCTATCCCGCACGCAATTGCACGTTCGCGAGCTTTCCCGGTAGCATCCTGGAATATTGCAAAACTTGCGTTGATACCACTACCTGCAAGGAAATTACTCCGCACTGTTCGTCCGCTTCCTTTCGGTGCAACCAAGACAACATCAACATCGGCAGGAGGAATAATATTGGTTTGATCTTTGAATACTACAGAAAATCCATGTGAAAAATAAAGCGCTTGTCCTTTCTTCAAATTCTTTTTCACAACATCCCACATTTGTTTCTGTCCTGAATCGGAAAGGAGGTATTGAACGATAGTCCCTTTTTGAATCGCTTCTTCAATATTTGAGAAAAGATTTTTTCCCTCAACCCAACCATCACGAATTGCATCCTTCCACCCTTGTCCACCTTTGCGCTGACCGACAATAACATTAATGCCATTATCGCGCATATTCAATGATTGTCCATACCCTTGTGGACCGTAACCGATAATTGCAATAACCTCATTCTTCAAAAATTCTTTTGCTTTTTCAAGTGGGTATTCTTCGCGGGTAACAACTTCTTCAACTGTTCCGCCGAAATTAATTTGTGCCATTTTTTCTCCTCAATGATGTTCCGCCGAAGGTCAAAAGATTATTTTTGTGTCTTGGCGATTAAAAGTATTGTTTGTTTTTTACAATTGTTACGGAAGCGTTGATGCTCCCATTAAAAATTTATCCACGCTCCGCGCAGCTTTTCGTCCTTCGCTGATCGCCCAAACAACAAGCGATTGACCTCGTCGCATATCTCCCGCAGAAAAGATTCCCGGAACCGAGCTCATGTATTCTTTATCGGTTGAAACATTGCTGCGCGCATCAAGAGCAACACCAAGTTCATCAAGCAATCCATTTTTCGTCGGACCATTGAATCCCATTGCAAGTAAAACTAGATCTGCATCCAAAACAAATTCTGATCCGGTTATTGGTGCAAAATTTGGTGGAGGACCAACACGGATCGCATGTAGTTTTGTGACAATTCCGTCAGCATCTCCTTCAAATTTTGTTGTTGCAAGCGCCCAATCTCTTGTTCCCCCTTCTTCGTGCGAACTTTCTGTTCGCAATTGAAGAGGCCATTGCGGCCACGGAGTCGAAGCGGCTCGCTCAAGAGGCGGTTTCGGCATAATTTCAAATTGATGGACTGATTTTGCTTTTTGTCTCAAACTTGTGCCCAAACAATCTGCACCAGTATCGCCGCCGCCAATAATGACGACCCGTTTTCCGGTTGCAAGAATATCTTTAATCGAATCGGTTTTATCCCCTGCATTGCGTCGGTTTTGCTGTGGAAGAAATTCCATGGCAAAATGGATTCCCTTTAATTCGCGGCCCGGTACTTTCAGATCGCGTGGAGATTCTGCTCCGCCGCATAACAAGACTGCATCGTACGATCGGCGCAATTCTTCCGCAGAAATATTCACGCCGACATTTGTCTTTGTCGTGAAGACGATTCCTTCAGCTTGTAACTGATCAACACGGCGGTCAAGAAGATGTTTTTCAAATTTGAAATCAGGAATTCCGTATCGAAGTAATCCGCCGACTCTATCATTCTTTTCATACACCGTCACGCGATGTCCTGCACGATTCAATTGCTGTGCCGCTGCCAATCCGGAAGGACCTGAACCGATCACTGCAACAGTTTTTCCAGAGCGTTTCATTGGTGGTTCAGGTTTAATCCAACCATGACTGAAAGCATATTCAATAATTGTCCGTTCAATAACTTTAATGGTCACTGGCGGTTCATTTATTCCTAACACACACGATGCTTCGCATGGTGCTGGGCATACATTGCCGGTAAATTCAGGAAAATTATTCGTTGAATGCAGTACGCGTATCGCTTCTTCCCAACGATCTTTATAGATAAGATCATTCCAGTGAGGAATCACATTGTTCACAGGACATCCCGATTGACAAAATGGAATTCCGCAATCCATACAGCGCGCACCCTGCGTTTTAATTTTATCTTCAGCAAATGCTGTGTACACATCTCCCCAATCATCCAGACGCTCTGTAACCGGACGGCGCTGCGGAACTTCACGTTGATATTCCATAAAACCGGTAGGCTTACCCATTGACAACCTCCTTGCCGGAGCCATTGCTTTTCACAACCGTTGTATCCTCTTTTGCTTTTTGTTTTGCGTTCAAAACACGCTTGTAATCATGCGGGAATACTTTTACAAATTTTGTCTTGAATATTATCCATTCGTCAAGAATCTTTTTACCACGTTGACTCCCTGTCAATTCAACATGTTTTTTGACTAGGTTTTGAACGAGCAGTTCTTCGGTTTCGTTTAATCCATCAAGATCAACGATCGACTTATTGCACATTTTAGAGGAGAATTCTCCGTCTTCATCCAGGACAAACGCATATCCACCGGACATTCCCGCGGCAAAGTTCTTTCCGGTTTTACCAAGGATAACGACAACTCCATTGGTCATATATTCACAACCATTCGCACCGACCGATTCTACAACAACAGTTGCGCCGCTATTACGAACAGCAAAACGCTCTCCGGCTTTTCCTGCAAAATATGCTTCACCGCTTGTTGCTCCATACAAAACGACATTCCCGACGATAGAATTATCTTCCGGAACGAACGTGGAGTTTTTTGGGGAGAAAATAATAATCTTTCCCCCAGATAATCCTTTCCCGACGTAATCGTTCGCATCACCTTCCAGTGTGAGTGTCACTCCCTTGGATAAAAAAGCACCAAAACTTTGGCCTGCAGATCCGGTGAAGTTAATTTTAATCGTACTTTCCGGCAACCCTTCCGCTCCGTAATATTTTGCAATGCGTCCGCTTAATAATGCACCAACAGTACGATGAACATTTCTGATCGGAAGTGAAATTTCAACTGGTTTCTTTTCTTCGAGTGCAATTTTTGTCCGCTCAAGAAGTTGATAATCCATCGCTTCATTCAATCCGTGATCCTGAGAAATTGAACATCGTCGTCCAATTCGTAACGGAACTGTTGGTTGATGGAGAATTGATGAAAGATTGATTGCTTTTGCTTTCCAATGATCGATATTTTTTCTCTGCTGAAGCATATCAACCCGACCAATCATTTCGTCCAATGTACGGAAACCAAGTTTCGCCATGATCTCACGAACTTCATCGGCAACAAAGAATAGAAAGTTGATGACATGTTCCGGCGTTCCGGTAAATTTTTTTCTCAGTTCCGGATCCTGTGTCGCAATTCCTACGGGACATGTATTGAGATGGCACTTGCGCATC
>DMPG01000076.1:10924-11068 GCA_003456055.1 Bacteroidota bacterium
ATAACAACATCGCGTCCCGTTTGTAATTTGCCGTCTGTTTGCAATCGTACTCGGCTGCGAAGATCATTCATCACCAATACTTGCTGCGTTTCAGCAAGTCCAAGTTCCCATGGAACACCGGCATGTTTAATTGATGTCAGCGGT
>DMPG01000076.1:11074-12952 GCA_003456055.1 Bacteroidota bacterium
TGCTTTGGCAACTCCGGCAGCAATGGTTCCAACCCCTGCTTCTGAAACCAGTTTCACGCTGATTTTAGCTTTAGGGTTTACATTTTTCAGGTCGAAGATCAGCTGAGCAAGGTCTTCAATGGAATAGATGTCATGATGCGGCGGCGGGGAAATAAGTCCCACACCGGCGATCGAGTGACGTGTTTTTGCTATCACTTCATCAACTTTAAATCCTGGAAGCTGTCCCCCTTCACCCGGTTTCGCACCTTGAGCGATTTTAATTTGAATCTCATCTGCATTCACAAGATAATTTGCGGTCACACCAAATCTTCCGGAAGCAACTTGTTTGATTGCACTTCGACGGAGGTCGCCATTCGCATCGGAACTAAATCTTGCTTCGTCTTCTCCCCCCTCACCGGTATTCGATTTTCCGCCGATACGATTCATTGCAATTGCAATCGTTTCGTGTGCCTCTTTGCTGATCGAACCGAACGACATCGCACCGGTAACAAAACGTTTTACGATCTGTTTTGCCGGTTCAACATCTTCAATATGTACGCTCCGTGTACCTTCTTTGAATTCCATCAACCCGCGAAGTGTAAAGAGTTCTTTACTTTGATCGTTGATGATACTGGAAAATTCTTTGAATGTTTTGAAATCTCTTTTCCGAACCGATTGTTGCAGCTTTGTCACCGTGGTTGGATTGATCAAATGTCGTTCACCGTTTGTTCGAACATGATAATTTCCACCAAGATCAAGCTCGGTGTCCGCCTGAGTGAATGGGCTCATTGCAAATGCATGTTTTCTTCGCGCTTCTTCTACCAACACCTCCAGCCCGATCCCTTCAATGCGGGATGAGGTTCCTTTGAAATATTTTTCTACTACCGCTTTGTTCAAACCTAACACTTCAAATATCTGCGCACCACGATAACTTTGCAGTGTTGAGATTCCCATTTTAGAAAAGACTTTCAACAAACCTTTTCCGACAGCTTTTTTGTAATTTTTAACAGCATATTCTGCCGTTACATCTTTTGATAAACGCCCTTTATTTGCAAGGTCTTCAATCGTTTCGATAGCGAGATATGGGTTTACAGCACTTGCACCGTAACCGATCAATAAACAATAATGCATTACTTCACGTGGTTCACCGGACTCAACTACAAGTGCTACCTGCGTTCGAGTTTTTTCTCTCACCAAATGATTGTGAACCGCTGTCATCGCCAATAAACTCGGGATTGGTGCATACTCTTCATCTCCGCCGCGATCCGAAAGTATTATTATAGTATAACCAGATTCGATTGCCAGCGTCGCACGACGGCAAAGTCCGTCAAGCGCACGCTCCAATTCCTGTTCTCCGCCATTCACGCGGAACAACATCGGAAGTGTTGTAGTCAGAAAATCTCCCTGCGATACGCGGCGTAACTTTTCCAATTCACTGTTTGTCAGGATCGGATGCTGCAATTTTAATGTATGACAATGCATCGGTGTTTCTTCAAGGATATTTCTTTCCGTTCCGATATAACTTGTCAACGACATCACGAATTCTTCACGGATAGGATCGATCGGAGGATTCGTAACCTGTGCAAACAACTGTTTAAAATAATTAAAGAGTGATTGAGGTTTGTCGGATAGACATGCCAGTGGCGTATCGGTTCCCATTGAACCGATTGCTTCTTCTCCGTTCACCGCCATCGGTGTGATCAGCATACGCACATCTTCATCACTGTAGCCAAACATTCGTTGTCGCTGAATGATATCTTTTTCACTTAACATGTGGGCTCGTGGTGGCTCTGCAAGCTGCTCAAGTGTGATCTGATTTTCTTTGATCCAGCTACCATACGGCTTACGTGAACTTAATTGCGATTTAATTTCTTCATCAAGAATTACTCTCTTTTGTTC
>DMPG01000076.1:12980-13236 GCA_003456055.1 Bacteroidota bacterium
TACGCCAACTTCGGAAGACATGATTAATAATCCATCATGCGTTTCAACATATCGTGCAGGACGAAGCCCGTTACGATCCAATGTCGCGCCGATAACTTTTCCGTCAGTGAATGCAACTGCAGCCGGTCCATCCCATGGCTCCATCAGCGAAGCATGATATTCATAGAATGCTTTTTTCTCCGGCGACATCGTTACATCATGGCTCCACGCTTCCGGAATTAGCATAGACATAACGTGCGGCAAACTTCTTCCGGAG
>DMPG01000244.1 GCA_003456055.1 Bacteroidota bacterium
ATCCTTAAAGATGGTTTTTTTTTGAACTTCAACAGTATACTTTTTGTTTATTATGCAAAGATTCATAGCAACTTATTCGCCTTAACGTTCGTAAACTCGACCGTTTTAGTGACAATTAATTTTCTATATTTTTGAAAGAGTGCAATGTACAAATTATCTGTTTTATTTCTTTTATCTCTTACGCTCATATTTCCTCAGGAAAGAGCTGTCCTCAGTGGATTTGTTCGGGACAAAGCAAATAAAGAATCACTTCCCTTTGCGACCGTAACAATCAAAGAATTGAAGATAGGAACTCCGACCAATATCGAAGGGTATTACGCAATTCCAAATATCCCCGAGGGTGAATTTGAAGTTTCAGTATCCCTCCTTGGATATCAAGCGTCAACATTTAAAATTAATACAAAGGACAATAAAAAGATCGTCAAGGATATTTACCTCACTGACAAAGCAGTGCAGGTATCGGAAGTAGTTATAGAAGCGGAAAAGGAAGAAGAAAAGCGTTCCACGCAAACCGGAAGAATTACGATGCAGGCAAAAGATATTGCACAACTGCCGACAATCGGTGAAGCTGATGTTTTTCGAGCACTGCAAATGATGCCTGGAGTCAAAGCCACGTCAGAAATTTCAAGCGGATTGAATGTTCGCGGCGGCAGTACAGACCAAAACTTAATTCTCCTTGATGGAACCGTTGTCTACAACCCATCTCATTTGTTTGGACTATTTTCGACCTTTAATAACGATGCAATCAAAGATATCGATCTAATGAAAGGAGGCTTTCCTGCTGAATATGGCGGAAGACTTTCATCAGTATTAAATGTTACTAATATTGACGGTGATCGTGTTTCAACTCATGGAAAAGCTTCGATAAGCCTTTTAAGTACTCGGGTGACAGGAGAAGGTCCGATAGGAAATGGTTCATGGTTTCTCTCCGGACGAAGAACGTACTTAGATCAAGTGGTAAAATTGGCGAATCTCGATCAAGGGAAAGATGCGCTTCCCCTTTATTTCTTTTATGATGCAAATGCTAAACTCAATCAGGATTTTGGCGAGGATGACAAAATCTCTTTTGTCGGATATTTTGGTGCNNAATTGAAATTATTAACTCCCAAAAACCCGATATCGTTTTGCTTGATAACAAACTTACAGGCATGGACGGAATTGAGGTACTGAAATTTATCAACGATAAAAAGTTGGATATTTTGGTGATGATGATCTTACCTATGCGATCGGGAACAATGAACTTTCATTGAACATGCTCTGGGGCAACCGGACCGGTGCGTTGAAATGGACACATGTCTTCAGCCAAACACTCTTTTCAAATTTCACCGCTTCGTACAGCCATTACAAAGCAAAGATCGGAGCTAATCTCGGCGGGACGGAAATTTCTCAAGAAAATGGAGTGTATGATTATTCATTGCGAGGCGATATTGATTTTTTTGCTTCAAATAATCATTTGATCAAACTCGGTGTTTGGTGGTCGCAATATGATATCCAGTATGTTCAAAGAGGAGATGGTGAGCCGTATCTTTTCAAAGAACGACCTGCACAGATATCTTTTTATGGACAAGATGAGTGGACGATCAACGAACGATGGATAACACAATTTGGACTGCGCGTTGAGTATCAAGACCTTTCAAAACATATCACTCTTGGTCCCCGCTTCAATGCACGATTCAACATCGATGAATATTCTTTATTAAAATTTGCTTCCGGAATGTATTACCAATTCTTAAATGCTGTCCCTGCCGGAAGCGATAATGGATTTTCACCATTTGATATCTGGGTTCCGATTAATGAAAAAATGAATCCCAGCCGCTCGATCGACTTTGTGTTAGGATACGAAACTAAATATTTTGAGGACTATAAAATATCCTTTGAGACATACTATAAAATGTATAAAGAGGTATTGCTCTTTAAACGCGAAATTACGCAAACTCTTGACGTGAGCAAATTCCACTATGACGGCAGGGGGCGATCATATGGCTTTGAACTTTTTCTTCAGAAACAAGTCGGCCAACTTACCGGAATGATTGGTTACACTCTTGCATGGACGCACAGAACATTTGATGATTTGAATGACGGAAATGAATTTATGCCGAAGTTTGATCGCCGGCATGATCTTACTATTGCTGCGAATTATCAACTCAATGAATTATGGAAAATGAGCAGTGTCTTCACCTTTGCTACGGGACAATCATACACTCCTGCATCGGGAATGTGGATCGATAATACTTCCAGCAACCCGAATACCAGAATCGAACCCGGACCTTTATATAGTAAACGTCTCCTTCCATATCACCGGTGGGATCTGAGTCTCACGAAGAAAATTACCATGTTTAATCTCGACGGAAGCTGGCATATCCAAGTATTTAATGTTTATGGACTGTGGCATAAAAATTNNGAAAATATCTGGTTTAAAAATTTTGATTTTTCAAAAAATCCTGTTGAAGTAACCGATATAAAATTACTCCCTATCATTCCATCATTTGGTGTTGAATTCAAATTTTAATCTTATGAAATATATTTCTTTTCTTTTTTTTCTGCCAATATTTTCTTTCATCGGTTGCGATGAATCCTCGTCTTCTTTTACCTATGACAAACAGATCGTTGTGATGGGAATGTTAGAATCCGGAACGGCGATCGATACGGTAAAATTGGTTTATACTGGTGAAGTAGACAAAAAATACGATCCTGCAGCGTATGCAATTACCAATGCCGTTGTTAAAGTCATCGGCATGGATGTTGTTTTTGAAGATTCGCTTGTGTATGACCCGAAGACTCCGGGACGATATCATTCCATCAATCCATTGAAGATCATTTTGCCGACAAAGACATACCGATTAAGTGTAAAGACGAGCGACGGGAAAACCGTTTCTGCTATTACAACTGTACCCGATACGTTCAGTATTGTATATTCATCTCTGATAAATAATAGTGTCGTGAAATACAATACGTTCGCTCCGGTGAATTTCTTTGCATGGTCTCCCAGCAGATTACACGGTACATATTTACCGACAATTTCCAGTTTGGATTCTTTTCCCCCGCTCATTTTAAAATCATTCATCCGTGATACAACTGAGAACCCCAGACCTGATAAAATTGGCTATCGGGTTGGATTGCCAAAAGAACAGACCTACACCGAGTTGCCGTGGATATTCTTAAGCTATTATGGGAAGACACGTTTTGATGTCTATGCAATCGATGAGAATTATACCAGTTTCTTAAATCAGTATGCGGGAACTCGAGGAGGAGAATTAGCAGGAATTCGTTACAATATTCAAGGCGGACTTGGTATCTTTTGGGCAAGAACTCAGGCAAAAGGGGGTATTACTATCAATCTCACGCCTTAAGGATTAGTCATATTCGTAAGAAAAAGGATTGAAACTCATTTCAATCCTTTTTTTATTTTATAAGATGATTATATTTCAATATGTTGAATCCAATCCTCTTTGGTCATGATGACGAGACAAACATTGTAGCCGTGCAGGCGCATAGCAACACTCTCGTTCGAATTTACAAACGATCCGGTGATCTTGTAGAATATCGTGACGAAGAATTCTTCCCTTTTTTCCATCTTTCCGATAAACGATTCATCGAAAACTTTCCCGATAAATTTTGGATCAAAAAACTGGATGGAAATAGTTTCTATCAATATCTCTGTGCGTTCCCCTCTGTTTCAATTTTGTGGGATGCGGTCAATTATGTACTTCGGAGATTGACAAAAGAATTCAAAACGAATTATGGCTCACATCTGGATACTGAACATATTTTTCTCCGCCCGGATATGAATACTCAATATCTGATGCAAAGTGGGAAATCGTTGTTCAAAGGAATGAAGTTTTCCGATCTTTACCGAATGCAGCTTGATATTGAAACATATTCAAAAGAATATCGCTTTAGCCGAGCAGATAAAAAGGAAGATCGAATTATTTTGATTTCCTTATCAGACAACCGTGGATTTGAAAAAGTGATTGGCGGAAAGAATGTTTCAGAGAAGAAACTGCTTCAACAGTGCATTCGCATCATTACCGAAAAGGATCCGGATATTATTGAAGGACATAATATATTTAATTTTGATCTCCCTTATATTCTTCGTCGTTGTGAATTACAAGGCATAGAATTCTCTATTGGTCGTGACGGTTCTGTTCCCAGTGGTTATAAATCGAGAACTTCTTTTGCCGAAAATTCTGTTGAGTATATGAGTTATGAAGTTACAGGAAGAAACATCATTGATACGTGGCTGCTTGTTCAATCGTATGACATGACAAAACGGAATATGGAGAGTCATGGATTGAAATACGCAGCAAAATATTTTGGAATAGCATCTCCTGAGCGCACCTACATCCCCGGCGATAAGATTTCCTGGTATTGGGACAATGAACCTGAGACATTAAAGAAATACGCACTTGATGATGTCATTGAAACACGTGGTTTAAGTGAAAAACTTTCAGGAAGCACATTCTATTTAACACAAATGCTGCCGTTTAATTTTGGCACCGTTGCAAAGCTTGGCTCTGCTGCAAAGATCGAATCAATTTTCCTTCGTGAATATATTCGGCAAAGACATTCTGTTCCAAAACCACAAAAAGGTTCGCAAACTTCTGGCGGATATACTGATATTTTCTATACCGGAGTATTTGGTCCAATCGTTCATGCGGACGTAGAATCGTTGTATCCGTCGATCATGCTTTCAAAAAAATTACAACCGATCACCGATGATCTAAATGTATTTCAATCTGCGCTTGAGTTTCTCACAACGATGCGGTTGGATGCAAAACGTTCATTAAAACTGGTTATGAATGAACAAGAACATTCAACACTCGATGCTATGCAATCATCCTTCAAGATATTGATCAATTCATTCTATGGATATTTAGGATATATGAAAGGCTTGTTTAATGATTATTCTAAAGCTGATGTTGTTACTTCAACCGGACAAGAATTATTAAAGAAATTAATCCGTGAGATTGAAGTCCATAATGGAATTGTCATCGAAGTTGATACCGATGGAATTTACTTCATTCCACCGGATAATGTGCGCGGCGAAGATTCAGAACGGAAATTAATTGAGCATCTTTCTGAAACATTACCGGATGGAATCAATCTGGGTTACAACGGGAGATTCAAACGAATGCTTAGCTATAAAAAAAAGAATTACGCTTTACTTGATGCCAACGATAAAATTATTATTAAGGGATCATCGCTGATTTCACGTGCAACAGAAAAATTCGGACGGAGTTATATTCAACAATGCGTCGACTGTTTACTGAATGATCGTATCCAAGATCTTCACAATCTTTATATCGAACTTGAAAAAACAATTCGAGAACACGGATTGGATATAGCGGATTTCGCTAAAACAGAAACACTAAAAGATTCCTTGTCTGAATATAAACGTGATATTATTGAAGAAAAACGTAATAAATCTGCTGCATATGAATTGGCCCTTAATTCTTTGAGAACATACAAACAAGGAAGCAGAATTCAATATTATATCACCGGAGTTGATGCCAATGTAAAAGGATTTGAAAACGCCAAAGAAGCGTATAAGTGGGACTCTAATTTCCCTCATGAGAATACTGAATATTATCTAAAACGTTTGGATGAATTTTCGAAGAAGTTCGAGGTATTTTTTGACGAACGCGATTTCAATGCCATTTTCTCCACCGAAGACCTTTTTGGATTTGATCCCAAAACAATTGTTGTTGTCAATCGAAAAGAAATGAAAGTTGAAGAGAATGAACTGAAAGATGAAACTTATTCTATAGAGTTCGATGACGGAATTTCTGATGATAAGAAGTAATCAAACCGTTTTAGGTTGAAATACACTATTGATATAATCAACAATTGAAAACATAGATGCTCCTGGTGTAAAAATTTCTCCGATTCCGAGTTCTTTTAGACGAACGATATCTTCCTGTGGAACAATGCCGCCGCCAAACAGTAATACATCATCCATCCCCTTTTCTTTCATTAATTTTTTAACTTTTGGGAAAATGGTCATATGCGCGCCGCTTAAGGAACTAATTCCAACCGCATGCACATCTTCTTGCAGTGCAGCTTCAACGATCGATTCGGGAGTTTTTCGAAGTCCAGTATAGATCACTTCCATTCCAGCGTCGCGTAATGCTGCCGCAATCACTTTTGCACCGCGATCGTGTCCGTCTAAACCTGCTTTTGCAATCAACACTCTGATTTTCTGATTCATATATTCCCTTTCGAATACCCTAATTCAGCAACAAAATTCTTCAATGCCGTATAAAATTTAGAGAGCGGAAGTCCAACAACGGTATAGTAATCACCATTGATTTTTTTGATAAACACTGCACCGAAATCATCTTGAATACCATATGCACCGGCTTTATCCATTGGTGATCCAGTTGTAACATACGAAATTATCTCGTCGTCATGCAAATCTCGGAACGTAACTTCCGTTTGATCGTGATCAATATATGTTTTTTTGGTTTGTACATCAACCAATGCAAATCCGGTATAAACTGTATGGGTTTTTCCACTTAATTTTTTTAACATATTAATTGCATTTTCTTGAGAGTTCGGCTTTCCTAAAACAGATTGATCGATAACAACAATTGTATCTGACCCAACAATTATACCCTTGCTGCATCTATTTGCGATATCTTCAGCTTTGTGAAGTGAGAGACGCTTAACATTCTCAATAAACGATGATGTAGTATCGATCTCTTCATGAATTCCGCTTGGATGTACAGAAAAAGTAATCCCAATTTGTTTCAACAATTGAGACCGTCGAGGAGACTGAGAAGCAAGTATTATTGGTACAGTTGTATGAATCATGGTATGTACAAAAAAAAAGCGACTCATCCGAATCGCCTTTTCTAATAAATAAATTTCCTTTTATCGGAACATTGCTTTCAAACTACCCCAGGTTCTTTTTACACTTGATACATTATGCGAAACTGTTAACGGACCATCTTTAGGAAAATATTCCGCATCAGAATTTTGCAATAACACTTTGACACGGTACTGGTAAATAGTTCCTGTAGTTTTAAAAGCGGATTTATCAATATACTCGTAAAAAGAATTTGAGCCTTTTTTTGAAACTACTGCAATAGAAATAAATTCACCAACGTTTCCATCTCTTCGTAATACTTCAAATTCTTTAATGTTTGTTTCGTCAGCGGTACCCCACTGTATTGTTACATTACTTCCATCACTGCGAGCCTGCATTGTACCTTCACGAATTGTACTTGCAAGTGTTAGTGTTGTAACAATAAACAAAAATGTGAAGAACTGTTTCATTAGTTACCCAAAAATTTCGTGCGGAAGGCGGGACTTGAACCCGCACACCTTTCGGCGCCACCCCCTCAAGATGGTGTGTCTGCCAATTTCACCACTTCCGCAATGTACAAATTTCAACACTAAAAGCAAATACTTATTTTTGTACCGAGGGCCGGACTTGAACCGGCACGTCCCTTGCGAGACTCAGGATTTTAAGTCCTGTGCGTCTACCAATTCCGCCACCCCGGCTAACATTTGGTAGAGGCGCCGATCAGATTCGAACTGATGCATAAAGGTTTTG
>DMPG01000073.1 GCA_003456055.1 Bacteroidota bacterium
CCTGCATTCATACTTATACTTCGTTCCGGTTTAAGATTTGGATTTCCCACATGAACGCCGTCTCCGAGCGTGAGATATTGGTATCGTTCTTCCAACGAAGGAGAACGAAATGCAGTTGATGCCAGAAAACTTACATCCAGATTTGAAAGTAATGAATATTGTATTCCCATATTTCCACTCCACGATTCATTCTTTGCCGTTCCACTCCTCCACAAAAGTATTTGATTAGCCGGAGCGGAATTTAGAACTCCATTGCTGATGACATATTCCGGATTTGTCGTTTCATCATTGCTGATATGGATCCAATCATATCGTGCTCCGAGTATCATTGTGACTTTGTTTGGTACAACATACCATTCATCCTGTCCGTACAATCCTGCAGAAAGAAACGTAGAGTGAGGAATCGGTCGTTCACCGGTGATCGTATTGTTCGCTTTGTTGATTTTTTCCCGTTTGCTTTCCAACCTTCTCTGCCAAACTTCAGCGCCGATAATTAAAAAATTGTTTTCTGTAGCAGTGATTTTTGATTCAAGCTGAGCACTTGTTGTTGAGTGAATTGCGTGAGGAGTCAGCGTTAGAGTTGGAGTTTGAACGATCTCAACATTGCGGGAAATATTTTGTTGAGAAATGCGAACCGTGAGAAAGGAAAAAGCCTGAGAGATATTCGGGATTGTATAATCAAGGCCGAAAAATTCACGACGTGTAAGTTTGTACGTTGCTTTTGCAAAAGTAGAAATGGGCGCACCTCCCGAAATTCCTGTGTTTTCCGCTTGGGCTCGTTGATACGAAAGACGCAGCGATTGGCTTTCATATGTCCTTATACCAAGTGAACCGTTAACATTAAAATCGGTGAATTGGGAATTTGGAAGAATCCCTGCTGGTGTAACGGTATTGTCTGCTTTCCGATATCCGCCGCTAAATCTTCCCGCAAATTGTTCAGAAGATCCCTCAAAGGCAAGATATTGCGATGTGCAGTTGTTCACGCTTGAAAATTCACTGTTCATCTCGCTATTCAATTGGAATTCATCGGTGAATGAAGCGCGTTTTGATATTAAATGAAGGATACCACCCAGCGCACCTGTTCCGTACAGCGCCGCACCGGATGAGCGAATTATTTCAATTTTCTCAAGTTCATGAACATTGAAAAGAGAAAGCGCTCCGGCAATATCATTGGCTGTTTCAATTCTAGAATTATCGGCAAGCATGACAATATTCGAACGGCTCATTCCACGGATTGAAATAGCAGTCTCCCACGCACCGTCGCGAACCATTGAAAGTCCTGCGGAGTTTTTCAATGCGTCAGAAATTGTTGTGTTGTTCTGTAGTAAAAGTTGTTCGCTTGTTACAATATTTAAGGGAAAGGGAGTGTTGTTCACATCTGACAGAGTCCGAGTACTGTTCACAATGATGCCATCCGATTGGAATATCTTTGGTTGGAGAGAGAAAATGATTGTGTCATTAAAAAGATTACTACTAACGATCTTACGTTCAGCATCCTTATAAGCAATGTGATGAACAGAAAAAGTATAAATGCCGGTTGTATGAACTTCAAACCGAAAATATCCTCGCTCATCACTGCTTTTTTTCTCACCGGTTTCATTCAACAGAATTATGGAACGAGGAATTGGCAGATTTGTGCTTGCATCAATAATGTAGCCGTTGATTGTAACTTTCTGAGCAGAAGAAATTGATATGAAAAAGAAAACGTAGAGAATATAAACGTTGAACTGTTTAACAGTTATTTGTTTTATTTTATGACAAGGATCCAATGAGCCGCAAACAGTAGAAGCAGCGTTGGTGATGAAAGAAAAAATTATTCTTTGAAAAGAAATCAATTGAGAAATGTCTGGAGGTGATTAATTGATGACAAAAATTTAGTTAAACATTAGTCGGTTAGCAATCGTAACCTCAACAAATATTTTTTTTAGAAAAAATACAAACGTGTCTTGATTGTGAAAATATTTTTTTCAAATGCGCATTCTCTTACTGTTTTTCAAGAAATACTTCTCTATATTTCGAATGTGCTTTTTGACAATATGGATGTTTAAGCGACGTCATAGAATTTGAAGGAGCTCGTTACACGCAGGATATCTTTTGTGAACAATTGAAATGAAATAAAATATTATACTATATAATTCTTTCAACGGTAAGCTGTAACGTTTCAAAAAAAATCAAAGTGTAGTTCCTCCAAAATAGATCTCACAACAACCCCGCACGTTGCAATATATCGTTCGTGCGAAAATATCGCCGCTCAACTTCCCTGAATGCTCTGGACACAGAAAATAATTATGTCTTCTCGAGATTTTAACATTGTGTTATTCTAAAAATGTTCACGCAGATGATATTTGTGTGTACTGCTGTTGTTGATCGGTTGAATTTTTATCTACTTTTGTATGAATATTATATTTCTACCTCATAAAATATTTTAATATTGAAAAGGAGCAGTTATGGATGGATCACGTACGTTGACTCAGGAGATGCAGGATATCGATGCTGTCATCTCACGATACAAAGGGAAACATGGTGAACTCTTGGGAATTCTCGAAGAGTCCCAAATTCTCAATGAACATAAATATCTTTCTGAAGAAGCATTGAATCATGTTGCACTCAGAACGGGCGTTCCTCTTTCAAGAGTGTATAACGTCGTCACCTTCTATTCATTCTTTAATCTCAAACCACAGGGGAAGCATACCATTACCGTTTGTCGTGGAACTGCCTGCCACACAAAAGGTTCGCGCACGTTATTAGAT
>DMPG01000248.1 GCA_003456055.1 Bacteroidota bacterium
TCATAGACTGTTCCCGAACCTTCGTCATAAAATCGCACGGTTTCTTCCAGGATCGAATAGTCCGCAGTCTCGTTCAGATATTCAATTATGCCGAACGGGATCCACAACGGAGTATCGGAATGATTTGTTTTTTCTCCGCTGTCTGTCATCTTGAAAAANNNNGCACGTACTCGTTCCGGATTGGCGATCACCATTCCAAGAATATCCTGGAACTGGTCACGAATTCCAGTACCAAATAATAATCCTCCATGATAATATCCGGAATTTCTTGCCATATCGAATGTGACTGCGCATTGATATTGATTCCAGACATTCAACATTGCATTGATCTTTTCATCCGGTGTTTCAACCGAAACGTGTCCGAGATATTCATTCCAGTGTTGTTTCACCTGTTGGAATTTAGTCTGAAGCGTTTCGATCTTTTTTAACTCTTTCCATTTCACAAATTCAAACGGCTGCTCTTCACTTTTTGGAACGATTGCCAGAATGGTTGCAAAATCAATAGAGCCATTTGCATTAAGTTCGATCTTTGATTGAAGCGCTGCAATTGGATCGCCTGCAGTGATCTCGGTATTGTTCATTGTACTTGTTTCGATTGAAACCGGATTTGATTCCGATCTCCAGCGCCCAATGAATTTATCCAAACTTCCGTCAAACCCTGTAACAGGAAGAGTGCTGGTAAAATAGAGTTTATATTTCCAATCAATGTTTGGCTGAACAACGGAGACCTTTTTGTTCAATACCCAATATCGTCGTGTCGAGACAAGAGTCTCATACGCTTTGTCGAAATGGATATCGGTAAAATGTTTGTCGTTTGGCTGATTAATGATATCATTCAATGCATTGCCCATCATTAATTCAGTGAACGAATAAATTTCCAGCGATCTCTTCTCGCCGGTAAGATTAGTGAGCTTAACTTTCCACACTTCGGCATTTACATCTGTCGGGACGAAGTAGGTGATCTCTCCGCGGATCCCATTTATCTCTGTTGTGATTGAGGTATACCCTTGTCCGTGTCGGCATTCGTATTTGTCATATTTCAGATCGATCGTTGGTGCCCAACTGAGCGACCAAAATTTTCCGGTTACAGAATCCTTCACTATCACATAGCGACCCGGTCTATCCCACGGCAAGCAATTATAACGCATTCGGGTAATTCGATTGTCCCTTGGGCAATCAAGAAAACTGAATCCGCCTCCGGTATGAGAGATCAATCCTCCGTAATGTTCATTCCACATATAATTGAACCAGGGACGGGGAGTACGGGGATCGGTAATGACAAATTCTCTGTGGTCGTCGGTGAAGTGACCGTATTTGTTATTGATCATAAGAATGAAATATTATTGGTGAAATGTAATTTGGATTGTTTTTATTTTCTTTGGCTCGACGTCAATTACAAATATATGATGAGCACGGACATCGATTTCTGAAATGAACTTTTCTTCAAGAGTCAATAAGGATGCTTTCTCCATAGCAAACAGTGTTCGAATGTTTCCCGATACCCTGTTTTCTGTTGGATTGTAGATCCTCAGCACATATGCATTCGGTTCATTGAGTTCATTTTTTTTAAGAGCACTAAACACTAATTGTTCCGGTTCAATTTGAATGAACGATGTAGTAGAGGGAAGACTTCCGTTTGTCCGTCCTGTTTGGACTAATCTGAGAGGGTTATTATAATTCAATGCTTCTCTGTACACATTCCCTTTGTCCCAATCATACTTGTGAGGGAAGAAAGAGAGCTCAAATTTTTGTTCACCAAGACATTGTGATCCTTTTTGATACGTATAATCCTGCCGTGAACTAGGTGCAATGATGAATTCAAATCCTCTGAACAATGTTATTGCCAACGTTTTCTTTTTGTCATTAAGAACTTCATATTCTTTCAATCCATTGACAAGAATTGCTGCGCCACGTTTTCCGTCTGTAATATCGACGAATTGATGCATTGGAAAATCATACATTGGCTGTTCGACCCAATTTTTGGTATTTGGTCTCTCCAGCGACCGTTTTACCACATCGAACTGACCTTCTCCGTATGAGTATTTTGCATTTAACGAAGATGGAAACATTATTCTCAAACGATGACTTTCAACAGTGTTATTAACATTAATTTTAAGATCAATTCGTTGTCCACTCTTAGTCAGGGTAATAAAAAGATTGATATCGACAATTCCATATTTTTTTGATTTTGCTTTCCGTTCTTTTAGATTGATCGGTAATTTTATTCTATGTTGAATCTTGCACGTTGCACTCAAAGGACCATTCTCAATAAAGGTGATCTTCGGTTTTGATTTTAGTGTATCGACGAAAGGTGCTACCTTTTCGTGTACCCACGCATGGCCCCCCTCACCTTCATCACTGAAGAATCCTATTTCCTTGAATATTGATTTGTTGATCTTATCCTGAACAGTGAAAGTTCCGTTAGGATGGATTTTGATCGAAAGTGAATCATTCTCCAAATGAGGAAGCTTGTTTTTGACTTTGCCAATTGTTGAAATAATTTTTGTTATTGATTTCTTTGCCGGAACGATCTTCAATGTTGTAAATCCAAATGGTGGAATATTCTTCAATTGAAGAAGAGACCGATATCGCCGCATATCAAAATACATCGGGCGGTCGATCATTTGCTCCAATACCGGCTGAAAATCAAAACTTTCTTTGTGCTGGATAGTTATTTTGTTACCATCGTTATCGATGACTTCAAAACTTCCCAAGTCGAATTCCTTTGGAATATCGATGATAGCTTCGATGATCTCTTCCCGCTGATAATTGTTCGGATTGAATGCGACAAGGAACAATTCATTATTGACCGATTCATTCTTCGGAATAGTAGACATATCAATATTCTTAACGATATGTTTTACCGAACGTTCAAAGATTCCCTTTGAAATTTCAATCGATTGCTTGCTGCGATGCATCATATCTTCATGGATCTCATCCAGACTGCATCCGCCGATCGAATCGTGCGCAGAGTTTTGGAGGAGCAGTTCCCATGCAATATTGATGTATTGATCATTGGTATCTCTCCCGACCATCCCCGAAAACATCGTAAATGGTTCAGCATAGAATTGAAGCCAGCGTTCAGCATCAAAGTTCTTCTGTTTCAAGAACATTCGAGCCGAAGTGGTATATCCATACAGATTTCCGCTGCGCCGGTCAAATTGTGCGCTGCGACGTTCACCGGTAACAATTTTTAATTTGTCTCGATCGATGCTTTCTAGTACCGCTTTAGCATATTCACTCAGTGTGCTATGAACAACATCTATCTGCGGCATCATTTTTTTGATATCCTGGAGAATGCGAACGGTCTTATGGTTTGGTCCGCTGGAATCATGTCCTTCCATCCAGATTACATTCTTTGTAGTAAAATCTCCCGCCTGATCTTTGATGATTGCATTCACTTGAGTTTCAATCAGTTCAGGATGATACGTATCTAAAGGTTGAATTATAAAAAAATCTTCATCGTGTTGTTGTCCATCCGCAAAATGGAAAGGGATTCCTCCTTTTGACCATTTATATTCCACATCATAGAATCCTTCATTATGAATGACGGGACGGTAGATATAAAAATAAAAATTATATCGCGGCATTGTGGAAAAACGAGAAGTCACCGATGTAGTTCCATCGGCACCTTTCCACAAGAACTCTGCCTTGGGGCTATCAAGAGAATTGACTCCACGATAGAACATGATCAGATCGATGCCAAATTCTTTGTACAATTGAGGTAATTGTGAAATTTGTCCCCACGAAAAAGGGGAGTATCCAACTTTTGAGACACCGCCGTGTGCCAAACTAATTTTATGGCCAAGCAAAAGATTGCGGATGAGATTTTCACCGCCGACAAGAAATTCATCGGGAAGGATATACCACGGTCCGATCAACAATCGGTCTGCTTTGACAAGATTGATGAACCGTTCTTTCATGAAGGGTTTTGCTTCAAGATAATCCCGAGCAACGATCGATTGACTATCCAGATGGAAAGCACGGTACGAAGGATCTTTTTCAAGTATCGAGATCACTTCGTCGATCATATCAACAAGCATCTGTCGATTTCGCTGGAATGGGAAACGCCACTCACGATCCCAATGAGTATTTGAAATAACATGAAAAACTTTTTTGTCCATAGTATGATATCGATATCTTATTTTTTGAAAAATATATTATGAGATAAAATCACTTCCGGAACTCCACCGGTGCAAATATATGTCGCCGCATCAAAATTATGTCCTTTTGTTTGTGCAAACGGAACTGCGACACATCGTCCAATCCCCGCAGCGCGGATCGCGATTGTACCGCTTTCACTATCCTCAAAACCTATGACATTATCAAAATCTGTCGTAGGGACATTTAATTGATGAAGTGCAATACTATACAGATCGCGATGCGGTTTTAACCGCATCTCCGTTGAATCGCTCGCTGTTACAAATGCATCATAGACATTTCTGTAACTCGCAAATTTTTGTCGAATAAAATCTTTCAATTCCAAAGATAATGGAAGACCGGAAATCTGGGATGTTAAAACGGAGAAAACCTCACTCATCACAATATCTGCTTCATAGAAAATTGATGAAGTGACGATTGCAATTTTTGCCGGGTGTTTTTTGAACTGCTTGCTGATTAATGCAATTCTCTTTCGTAATTCACCAATTTCAATTTGCTCAAAATTACGACCAGATTTTAATCGATATTCCTCGATAAGCCGCTCAACAAGCACTTCGGCTTCATTTCCAAGCCATCCTTTCACAAGACAAATAAAGAACAGGATACCAGGCATCGGTTGAATTAAATGTTTGTCCGGATCGTTGAATAATTCAGTGGAGATGTTCTTGCTTTCACCTCTTTTTATTCTCTGCAATATTTCATGATACCGTTGATAATAGACATCTATTCCGATCTTTACCAGATCGGTTCGTGAGAGTGCCGGAAATCGATCCGAAAACCGTTGGGAAAAGTATTCCGAAATTTCATGTTCTGATTTAACAAGAGAAACACTATCAATTTCGAGCCGTTTGTAAAAGCCATCTCGAAAGATTTCTGTAAGATTTAGATTTGTAAGATTGATGGTTACTTCTTCTTTTCTTTTATCGTCATTACCGATTAGAATCGTCCAAATGGCCGCATAGAAATACGAACTTTTAATATTTTCGTCAATAAAAAGATATTGATATTTGTTGATCAGGTATTCAACGTGCTTTGTCGTGCTATTGCCGATGATATTCGGATAATCAACAATATGATCCAGACCGATCCACGATTCGACCGTCATTTTTCCGCTCAATTTTCTGATCATATACTCGAGTGAATGGATGCAGAGTTCTTCCGTTGTTGTTGTTGTGCCGTCCATATCCATTACGGCTGCTGTAAGATTTGCAAGCGGGGATGTGAGTTTGGGAGCAAGCGGAGCCAATTCAAATTCCGGAAGGATATATTCCGGGTTCTTGATGACAGCAAATTCATCGGATAAATTCTTAAAAAGTTCTACTGCTTCATTTTTAGAAATTATTTTTTTCATCTATAATTGTATGCATTATGTTGTGATGAGAGCAATCCCCGAATTGAGGATCTGTTGTACTTCATTGTGTGATTCACCTTCGGCGTAAATTCGAATCAACGGTTCAGTCTCAGATGACCGTAATAAAAGCCATCGTGTTTTCCCTTCAAGATAAAATTTCAATCCATTGACAATTCCTCTGCTGCTGTAAAATACAGCAACATCGCGAACCGAAAAATTTGCAATAGTTTTTGGGGAATGTTTTT
Organism: Bacteroidota bacterium; assembly: GCA_003456055.1. Lineage (GTDB taxonomy): Bacteria > Bacteroidota > Ignavibacteria > UBA10030 > UBA8401 > UBA8401. The sequence goes on from DMPG01000248.1 coordinate 5,758, forward strand.
CCAGCGCCGGCAGTTTATCATCACGATCATCATTATGATATATATAATCGATTCTGTCGTAAAAGATTTCTCCAAACTGTTTTCGTTTAGACTGGACATAATCGCTTAACAATGTATATGACGATGATGCCAGCATTTCGATGAATAACAG